>CBDUKI010000138.1:0-7266 GCA_965367765.1 uncultured Henriciella sp. | reverse complement strand
CGCGATGCTGCACATCGTCAACAACCTCTCGATCCCGGTTGATCTGGCTGGGTCCAAGTCGGTCCAGGTCTTCTCCGGCGTACAGGATGCCCTGACCCAGTGGTGGTATGGCCACAATGCGGTGGGCTTCTTCCTGACCACCGGCTTCCTGGCGATCATGTATTATTTCATTCCGAAACGCGTGAACCGGCCGGTTTTCTCATACCGGCTGTCCATCGTGCACTTCTGGTCACAGATCTTCATCTATATCTGGGCTGGCCCACACCACCTGCACTATACGGCCCTGCCACAATGGGCGCAGACGCTGGGCATGACCTTCTCCATCATGCTGTGGATGCCGAGCTGGGGTGGCATGATCAACGGTGTGATGACGCTGTCAGGGGCCTGGGACAAGCTGCGCACCGACCCGGTCGTGCGGATGATGGTGGTCTCGCTCGCCTTTTACGGCATGTCGACCTTTGAAGGCCCGCTCATGTCTGTGCGCGCGGTTAACTCGCTGTCCCACTATACTGAATGGGGCATTGGCCACGTGCACTCGGGTGCCCTTGGCTGGGTTGGCTACATCTCCTTCGGGGCGCTGTACTGCCTGACCCCATGGCTGTGGAAGCGCAAGGGTCTGTATTCGCTGAAGCTGGTCGAGTGGCACTTCTGGGTCTCTACCATCGGTATCATCTTCTACATTGTCTCAATGTGGTTTGCTGGCATCATGGAAGGCCTGATGTGGCGCGCCTATAACGAATACGGCTTCCTTGAGTATGCCTTCGTTGAAACGGTTGAAGCCAAGCATATCAGCTACATCATCCGGGCCCTGGGCGGCACGCTCTATCTCAGCGGTGTCATCATCATGGCCTACAATCTGGTTCGCACAGCGCTTGGCCACGGCGAAGCGGTGCAAGAGCCTAAATCCAACCTTGTAGCGCAGGGGTCCGAGCCCTCGCTGCAGCCAGCTGAATAAGGAGCAGTGACATGTCTATCATGAACAAACACGTCATCCTGGAACGTCACTCCCTGCTGCTGACGGTCGGCATCCTGATTGTGGTGTCGATCGGCGGGATCATCCAGATGGCCCCCCTCTTCTACATGGAGAACACCATCGAGAAGGTGGACGGCATGCGGCCCTATACGCCGCTGGAACTGGCTGGCCGGGACATTTATGTCCGTGAGGGCTGCTATGTCTGCCACAGCCAGATGGTTCGCCCACTGCGCGATGAGGTTGAGCGTTATGGGCACTATTCCCTGGCGGCCGAAAGCATGTATGACCACCCGTTCCAGTGGGGGTCAAAGCGCACCGGACCAGACCTCGCCCGGGTTGGCGGCAAGTATTCTGCCGAATGGCAGGTTGATCACCTGAAGGATCCGCGCGCCCTGGTGCCGGAATCGGTGATGCCGCCCTATGCGTTCCTGGCCAAGAAGAAGCTGCGCCTTGAAGGCATCTCAGATCGCTTGAAGACCGAACGTCTGGTCGGGGTGCCGTATTCCGACGAGATGATCGCCAATGCCAAGGCCCACTTGATTGCCCAGGTGGACCCGGAAGCCGATTTCGACGCCCAGGACGAATTGCTCGCCCTGTATGACGGGGTTGCCGGGCGTGAAGGCACGGTCGAGATCCGCGACTATGACGGTGACCCGACCACGATCACGGAAATGGATGCGCTGGTCGCTTACCTGCAAATGACCGGTACCCTGGTCGACTTCTCGACCTATCAGGCCGACGACCTGTCGAACCGACGCTAAGAGGAAGGAGCAGACAATGTATGAAGCCCTTTCAAGTTTCGCACAGACAGGCGGCCTGATCTATTTCGTCGTCATGTTTGGCGCGGCGCTGACCTATGCGCTGTGGCCACGCAACCAGGAAAAATTCGATGCAGCCGCCCGGTTGCCACTCTCAGACGGAGGTCCAGGAGATGAGTGAAGAAGTCAAAGACATTGATGCCCACAGTGGTATTGAGACCACTGGTCACTCCTGGGATGGCATCAAGGAGCTGAACAATCCCCTGCCGCGCTGGTGGCTGATCGTCTGGTATGCCACCATCGTCTGGGCCGTGGTCTACATGGTGTTCATGCCCGCCATTCCAGCCCTGCCCGGCATGGGCACGAACACTCCGGGTCTGCGCAATCATTCAGATCGGGATAATGTTGCCGTAGCCGTTCAGGAGCTGCGTGATGCGCGCAGCGCCAGCTCTGCCACGCTGCTGGATGCCTCATTGCAAGAGATTGAAAGCGATCGCGAGCTGCAACAATTCGCGCTGGCCATGGGTGAAAGCCTGTTCGGCGACAATTGTGCGACCTGCCACGGTGCCGGTGGACGCGGTGCCAAGGGCTATCCAACGCTGGCTGACGATGTCTGGCTGTGGGATGGCACGCTCGATGGCATTGAGACAACGCTGCGCCACGGCATTCGCCACGACGCTGATCTCGATACGCGCTTCTCGCTGATGCCGAGCTTCGGGCGGGACGGCATTCTGGACGGCGATCAGATCGACGACCTGACACAATATGTCGTGTCGCTGTCTGGCGGTGACGCCAATGTCGACGCCATCAGCCGGGCCGAACCGGTCTTCCAGGCCCAGTGTGCCTCGTGTCACAGCGCCAATGGGACGGGTGACCGCGCACAAGGCGCGCCCAATCTGACGGATGCAGAATGGCTATATGGCGGCGATGCGGCTAGCATTCGCGAGACCATATTCAATGCGCGGAACTCTCACATGCCAGCCTGGCAGGATCGTCTCGACGATGCTTCAATCAAGGCCCTGGCGGTCTATGTCCATGCCCTTGGTGGCGGTGAGTAGGAGACCATATCTTGCCAAAGGTCACATTGGATATTCACCCCAAATCCGGCGGTGGATCTCCTACCCCTCCGCCGCCTCAGGACCTTTATGCCAAACGGCGCCAGATCTACCCGAAACTGGCGCATGGCAAATTCCGGTCGGTAAAATGGCTGGTCATGGCGCTTGCCCTGGCCGCCTATTACATCGTCCCATGGATTCGCTGGGATCGCGGTGAGGGGATTCCCGATCAGGCGGTCCTGGCCGATTTCAGCAGCGAAAAATTCTATTTCTTCTTCATCGAGATCTGGCCGCAGGACGTTCACTATCTCGCCGGGCTGTTGATCCTTGCCTCACTTGGCCTGTTCCTCGTGACCTCACTGTTCGGGCGCGTCTGGTGTGGCTATGCCTGCCCGCAGACCGTCTGGACCGATCTTTATATCTGGGTTGAGCGCGCCTTTGAGGGCGACCGGGCAGCCCGCATGCGCCTCGACAAGGCGCCGTGGAGTTTCAACAAGCTGTGGCGCAAGCTCGGCAAGCATATTGTCTGGCTGATTATCGCCTTCTGGACCGGCGGGGCCTTCGTGCTCTACTGGCATGATGCGCCAACCGTCGCAGCGGGTTGGTTCAAGGGTGAAGCCCCGCTTTCGGCCTACTGGTTTGCCGGTGTGCTGACACTGACCACTTACTTCCTTGCTGGCTACATGCGCGAACAGGTTTGTACCTATATGTGCCCGTGGCCGCGTATTCAGGGCGCGCTGACCGATGAGCACGCGCTCAACGTGACCTATCGCTATGATCGCGGCGAACCACGCGGGCCCAAGCGCAAGTCCGAAACCTGGGATGAACGCGGCGACTGTATCGATTGCGACCAGTGCGTGCAGGTCTGCCCCGTCGGCATCGACATTCGCGACGGCTCTCAGCTCGAGTGCATTCATTGCGCCCTGTGCATTGATGCGTGCGACCAGATGATGAAACATATCGGTCGCCCAACGGGCCTGATCGCTTATGATACGGACATTGCCGTCGCCAAGCGCGCGGCAGGCGAGACGCCGCCAAAATTCCGCCTGCTACGCGCCCGCACCATGCTTTATGGTTTGCTGATGTTGGTGATTGTCGGCTTGATGAGCGTCGGCATGGCAACCAAGGCGACATTCGAAGTCAATGTACTCAAGGACCGTTCGCCGCCATTCGTGCGCCTGTCTGACGGCACCATTCGCAATGGCTACACACTGAAACTCGTCAACAAGACGACCGATGAACGCAATATGAGAATTTCGGTCTCCGGGATTGAGGGAATGGAGCTGAAAATCATTGGCTTCGAGGAGCTCGAAACCGATACGCTGGTCCTGCCCGTGGCCCCATATGGGGTGGATCGCTACCGTATCCTCGTCACTGCCCCGGATAGCGACACGCGCGCTCAGCGCCAGATCGCCTTCACGGTCGAGGATGTTGACAGCGGCGAAAACCAGTCCAACGGTTCCAGCTTCAGAGGGCCCGCGAAATGAGCGAGATTGCCATGACCGAAAACAAGGAACCAAAACTCAAGGGCCGCCATGTCCTGTACTGGATGATCGGCTTCTTTGCCGTGATGCTGACAGCAAACGGGATCTTCCTCTATCACGCCATCACCAGCTTTCCGGGTGAGGACGTCAAGAAATCCTATCTGCAGGGTCTGAACTATAACCAGACGCTGGAAGCGCGGGCGGCCCAGGCGGCTCTGGGCTGGCGTGCCGAGCTGGGCTTGCAGGATGACGAGATCGTCCTGCGTCTGGAAGACAAGTATGCCCAGCCCCTGTCGGCGCGCCCGGTTGTCGGTGAGTTGCGTCGGCGCGCCTCGCAAATGGATGACCGCACTCTGATCTTTGCTCCGAACGTCAACGGCACCTATATTGCCCCTGTCGAACCGCTGGAAAAAGGCCAATGGGAATTGCGCGTTCAAGTACTTGACCCGACCAGCGATGAGACGGTGTTCACGGCGTACAAGACCTTGATTGTAGAATGACGACCGCTGTTCCTCCGCTGAATGACGGGTGCCCGTCGGGCCTGGCCCCGCCGAGCCCGCCAGAAAGTGGGGATATCAGCGCCTTTGTTCGCCAGACCGGAAAACTGTCGCGCCTCGACCTTGCTGTGCGTGGGGCGAAATGTGGGGGCTGCCTGTCCAAGATCGAAACGGCGGTCCAGGCCCTGCCCGGCATCGAGACGGCGCGGCTGAACCTTTCCAATGGCCGGATGGCCATCAGCTGGACCGGGGCGCTTGGCGCCAACCGGATTGCTGAAACCATTCGCGCGCTTGGCTATGGTGTTGCTGCCTATGACACGACCACCGAAACCTCTGCGACACAGAAGGAAGAGCGTAAACTGCTGATCGCTATGGGCGTGGCTGGGTTTGCCGCTGCCAATATCATGCTGCTCTCGGTTTCTGTCTGGGGCGGTGCGGGAGAGATGGGCGAGACGACGCGGCGCACCATGCACGCAATCTCCGGGGCGATTGCCTTGCCAGCCGTGATCTTTTCCGGGCGACACTTCTTCCAGTCGGCCTGGAATGCCTTGCGCAATGGCCACGTGAACATGGACGTGCCGATCTCTCTGGCTGTGCTGCTGGCCTTCGCCACGAGCGTCTACGAGACGGTGGTTGGCGGCCAGCACGCCTATTTTGATGCCTGCGTGATGCTGCTCTTCTTCTTGCTGATCGGGCGCTTTCTGGATGCCAGATTGCGCCGCCAGGCCTATAGCGCAGCCCACGAATTGGCCGCCCTGCAGGCACGTTCGGCAACGCGGATCGATGCCTCGGGCGAGGCCCATGCCGTACGCGCTGACGACATCATCGCCGGTGACAGGATCCTGCTCGCGTCCGGTGAGCGCGCCGTGGTCGACATGATGGTGACCGATGGCACCAGCGAAGTCGACGAAAGCCTGGTCTCGGGTGAAAGCCTGCCTAGCCTGGCAATGCCGGGGCGCAAACTGTTTGCCGGATCGGTTAATCTCGGCCAGGCCTTGCAAGGCACCGCGATTGCGGGGGCCAGCGACTCGCTCCTGTCTGATATCGCCAAGATGCTGGAAGCGGGCGAGCAGCGCAAATCCTCTTATCGCAAGATCGCCGACCGGGCGGTCTCCCTGTATGTCCCGTTCGTGCACACGACAGCGGCGCTGGCCTTCCTGAGCTGGTGGTGGCTGAGCGGGGATGTCCGCACCGCCATCATGATCGCGGTCTCGACCCTGATCATCACTTGCCCATGCGCGCTGGCCCTGGCCGCGCCGGTGGTCCAGGTCGTCGCCTCCGGGCGCTTGTTCAAGGCCGGGGTCTACCTGAAATCCGGCGACGCGCTGGAACGCCTGGCTGGCGTCGATCATATCGTCTTCGACAAGACCGGGACGCTAACCCTTGGCAATCCCACCCTGATTGATGAAAGCCTGTCTGCGGACCTGCTGGACAAGGCGGCGCGCCTCGCCCGGGCGAGCCGACATCCGCTGTCACGCGCCCTTGTCACCGCCGCTGGACCTGGCGCGATTGCGACCAATGTGATTGAGCATCCCGGCCTTGGACTTGAGGCCGAGCTGGACGGTATCGCCTGTCGTCTCGGATCGGCCGAATGGGTCGGCGTGGACCAGTCAGGCGCCAGCAACGGACCGAGCATCTGGTTCGCCGAGGGTGATCAGGCCCCGGTCCAGCTCAAGTTCATTGACCAGCCGCGCGCAGATGCCGCCGACACGCTGGCCGCCCTGAAGGCACGCGGGCTGAGTATGGAAATCCTCTCCGGCGACAAGTCTGAAGCCGTCTCTTCCCTGGCCCGAACGCTGGACGTGGCCGACTGGACCGGTGAAGCCACGCCGCAGGACAAGGTTGCCCGGCTTGAGGCCCTGCGCGCCGATGGCCGCAAGGTGCTGATGATCGGCGATGGTCTCAATGATGCCGGGGCGCTGTCGCTTGCCCACGCCTCGCTCGCCCCGGGCGGGGCGATGGATGTGAGCCAGGCTGCCGCCGATGCGGTCTTCTCCGGCGGTCTCGGCGCCATCCCCGAAATCCTCACCGCCTCGCAGGCCGCACGCCGCGCCATGCTTCAGAATTTCGGTCTCGCGGCGGCCTATAATTTCATCGCCGTGCCGATTGCCGTGACCGGCCATGTCACCCCGCTGATCGCCGCGATTGCCATGTCGGCCTCATCACTGGTTGTGACGCTGAATGCCCTGCGCATTGCCGGGCCAGGGAAACTGACCTCATGAATGTCTTGATCTATCTCATCCCGGTGGCCATTGGCCTTGGTGCGCTTGGCCTGATGGCCTTTCTCTGGTCGGTCAATAGTGGCCAATTTGACGACCCCGACGGGGCGGCCTCACGCATTCTCAACGATGATGAAGACCGCCCGGCACCGCATCGCCTGTCAGACTAGCGAAAGCAGTCCGCCACCTCGCCGAGCCAGTCACGCACCCGCTCGCCCTGTTCAATCGTCGAATTGCCATGGCGCACGAGAACCAGGTCCAGGGACGGCACCACGACGGT
>CBDUKI010000137.1:0-7353 GCA_965367765.1 uncultured Henriciella sp. | reverse complement strand
GTTCTGGTGACGGCTTTTGACATCATCTTCTTTTGGGTCGCCCGGATGATGATGATGGGCCTGAAATTCATGGACGGCGAGGTTCCGTTCAAGGATGTCTATATCCACGCCATCGTTCGTGACGAGAACGGCAAGAAAATGTCCAAGGCTGAAGGCAATGTCATTGACCCGGTCGACCTGATTGACGGAATCGGGATCGACGAACTGGTGGCCAAGCGCACCACGGGCCTCCGCAAACCGGAAACGGCACCGCAAGTCGAGAAACAGACCCGCAAGCGCTATCCGGACGGGTTCGACGCATACGGCGCCGATGCGCTGCGCTTCACGCTCGCCGCTATGGCGACGAAGGGTCGGGATATCAACCTGTCCGTCGATCGTGTGGCGGGGTACCGCAATTTCGGGACCAAATTGTGGAGTGCCACGCGATTCGCACAAATGTACGAAGCCATCTTCGATGCGCCAGTAAACCCGGAAACACTAGGGTTGGCGTTGAACCGATGGGTCATCGGCGAGATGTATGCCTGCGCAGATGAGGTGAAGGCGGTGATTGCTGACTATCGCTTTAATGATGCGGCGTCTTCGGTCTACAAATTCGTCTGGGACGTGTTCTGTGACTGGTATCTGGAACTTTCAAAACCGGTTCTCCAGGGCGATAATCAGGCCGAGAAGGATGAAACGCGCCTTGTTCTGGGTTGGACGCTCGAACAGATATTCAAGATCCTGCACCCGATTTCACCGTTCATAACCGAAGTGCTTTGGGAACAGACGGCGGACCGCGATGGTTTCCTGATGCTGCAAAAATGGCCGGGTCAGGAAGACCGACTGTACGATGAAGCGGCGAAAGATGAAATTGAATGGATTTTGAAAACGATTTCGCAAGTACGATCCGTACGGGGTGATATTAACGTTCCGGCCGGAGCGAAGGTGCCTGCAACTATTGCAGGTGCAGGAGATTTGACCCTGACGCGATTGGCGCAACATAAGGAGGTGATCCTGCGTCTGGCCCGTCTGGAAACGCTTGAAATCGCTGATAAGGCGCCAGTTGGTTTCGTCAAATGCGTGGTTGATGAGGCTACGATTGGCCTCAATGTCACGGATCTGATCGACACGTCGAAGGAAATCGAACGTCTCGACAAGCAATTGGGCAAGTTAAGTGGCGAAAAGACCGGCCTCGACAAGCGGCTCGGTAATGATGCCTTTATTGCCAAGGCGCCTGCTGAAGTGGTTGCCGAGCAGCGTGCGCGCCTCAGCGAGATCGCAGCAACAGTTGAGAAGCTTCAGGCAGCTCGGGACCAACTTGCCGCTTTATAGGAGCCTGTACATGTTTCGAATGTCCGCCGTATTAGCCGCTTTCTCCTTGGTATCCTGTGCTCAGTTTCCCGAATCGATGGCCGTGGCGGATGCGCCAGAATCGGCACCCGAATGGCGCCTGGTTATCCATGGCGGGGCTGGAGTGATCCTGCGTGAAAACCTGAGCGCCGAGCAGGAGGCAGCTTACCACGCCGCCCTGCGCAAGGCGCTTGAGGCCGGGGCGGAAATCTTGCGCAATGGCGGAAGTGCTGTCGATGCTGTTGAGGCGGCCGTCATTCCTATGGAGGATGACGTCTTGTTCAATGCCGGCAAGGGCGCGGTCTACACAGCAGAGATCGATCATGAGCTGGACGCGGCGATTATGGATGGTCGCGACCGCAATGCCGGTTCTGTCGCCGGGGTCAAACGCGTGCGAAATCCAATCCGCGCTGCTCGCGCTGTCATGGATCAGTCTGAACATGTCATGTTCGCTGGTCCAGGCGCTGATGTTTTCGCGGAGCTGCATGGTCTGGACATGGTCGATAATGCCTATTTCGACACGGAATGGCGGCTCGATTCCGTGCTGCGCGTTCTGGAAGTGGATACTCGGACGAGCGCGGAAAAAGCCGGGACGGTCGGCGCGGTCGCCATCGACCGAGATGGCAATGTCGCCGCCGCTACGACGACAGGCGGGATGACGGCCAAGGCAGCAGGGCGGGTTGGTGATGCACCGCTAATCGGTGCGGCCACTTATGCCCAAAATGGTGTCTGTGCAGTCTCGTCCACCGGGCATGGAGAATATTTCATCCGCGTCAGCGTCGCCAAGACAATTTGTGCGCGCATGGAAATGCTGGGTGAAAGCCCACAAGACGCTGCGCAGGCGGCGCTCGACCAGGTCGCCGCCCTCGGTGGCGATGGCGGCGTTATCGTCGTGGATGGGAACGGCCAGTTTGGGTACGTCTTCAACTCTCCAGGAATGTATCGCGGCATGATTGACCCGAATACGGTCGAAACCGCTATCTTTGAGGCAAAATAGTCCTTTTTGTCTGGGTGACACGAGCCTTATCAGCGGCTAATCCTGCAGCCCGAAAAGGAACACTGCCATGACCAAGACCTGGGACAAATCCCGCCTGCCATCCCGCCACGTGACCGAAGGCCCCGAACGCGCCCCGCATCGTAGCTATTATTACGCAATGGGTCTGTCGACGGCTGACATCAAGAAGCCCTTTGTTGGCGTTGCATCGTGCTGGAATGAGGCCGCCCCGTGCAACACGGCACTGATGCGCCAGGCCCATGCGGTCTCTGATGGGGTCAAGGCCGCGAATGGCACGCCGCGCGAATTCTGTACGATCACGGTGACGGACGGGATCGCGATGGGGCATGAGGGCATGCGCTCCTCGCTGGTCAGTCGCGACTGGATTGCTGACACGGTAGAGCTGACAATGCGTGGGCACTCATATGACGCGCTGGTAGGTGTCGCCGGGTGCGACAAGTCCCTTCCGGGCATGATGATGGCCATGCTTCGACTGAACGTACCGAGCGTGTTCCTGTATGGCGGCTCAATCCTTCCGGGCCGGTTCGAAGGCCGTGATGTCACCGTCATGGATGTGTTCGAGGCCGTGGGCGCAAACGCGGCCGGTAGCAATGACATGAGCGAAGCCAAGTTGCACGCGCTGGAGAAACTGGCATGTCCAGGAGATGGTGCCTGTGGTGGGCAGTTCACCGCCAACACCATGGCCTGTGTCAGCGAGGCGATCGGCCTTGCCCTGCCATTGTCCTCGGCACTGCCAGCCCCGTATTCAAACCGCGATGAGTATGCTGTCGCCTCAGGCGAAGCGGTGATGCACCTGATCGAGAACAATATTCGCCCGCGGGATATCTGCACACGAGAGGCCTTCGAGAATGCTGCCATCGTAGTTGCGGCCACGGGTGGATCGACCAATGCAGGCCTGCACCTGCCCGCCATGGCGCATGAGTGCGGTGTGAAATTCGAGCTAAAAGATGTGGCGGAGATCTTTGCCAAGACACCATACATCGCTGATCTGAAGCCGGGGGGGAACTATGTTGCCAAGGACTTCGGCGAGGCAGGCGGCGTCCCGATGCTGATGAAAACGCTGATGGATGAGGGCCTGATCAACGGTGATTGCTTGACGGTGACCGGCAAGACTGTGGCGGAAAACCTGGCCGATGTCCGGTTCAACCCGGATCAGAAAGTCATCTATCCAGCGGGTGCCCCGATCAGTCCGACCGGCGGTGTTGTGGGCCTCTGGGGCTCGCTCGCGCCGGATGGTGCCATCGTAAAAGTTGCCGGACTGGAAAAATTACAATTTACCGGCCCGGCGCGCGTGTTCGATGGTGAGGATGCGTGTTTCAAGGCTGTCGAGAACCGCCAATACAAGGAAGGTGATGTCCTTGTTATTCGCTATGAAGGTCCGAAAGGCGGACCAGGCATGCGCGAGATGCTTTCAACGACTGCGGCGCTCTATGGGCAAGGCATGGGCGACAAGGTCGCTTTGATTACGGACGGGCGCTTTTCTGGCGCCACGCGCGGCTTCTGCGTTGGTCATGTTGGCCCGGAAGCCCAGGAAGGCGGACCGATAGGCCTGATTGAGGACGGTGACATCATCAGCATTGATGCTGACAAGGGAACGATTGACCTGCGCCTGACCCCTGCCGAATTGCAGGCACGCAAACGCAAGTGGAAGCCGCGCGAGACGGCCTATGGCTCTGGCACGCTGGCAAAATTTGCGAAACTTGTCGGACCGGCCCATCTTGGCGCAGTAACCCATGAAGGGTTTGCTGGAGAACGCCATGTCTATGCCGATATCTGAGCCGGATCGCGACGACCCGACGAATGATATTGATCCACTGATCCTGCAGGCCTTGCGCGGCTTGCCGCGGGATTTCGCGGATTTTCCCCGTATCTTCCAGGAAGAGCTGCAGCCGGCACTGCGGGCGAATGAGCAGGCGCGGGCGAAAGCTGCCACTCAGGCCCGGATGATGGCCTGGCTTGGCGGGGTGGTTGGTGTGCTGGGCGTGGTGCTGGGTGTTGGCGTATTTCGGGTGCCGCAATTCGCGATTGTCGCGGGGATTGTCGGATTTGGCATTGCCGGGGCAGGGCGCACACCTCTCAACCGGATCGCGCGCGAAGCAAAGGCCATGCTGATCGCCCCGGTAGCCGCGCGTTTCGACCTCGATTTCATCCCCAATCCTGGCGCGCAACACACCATCTCGGACATTTACCGCGCTGGCCTTCTGCCACGTTGGGACCGGGCCGAATACGAGGACCGGCTGACGGGTCTGCGAAACGGTGTGGCCTTCGAATTTTTCGAGGCACACCTGGAGCAGAAACGGACGTCACGTGACCAGAATGGACATACACGAACCCGTTGGGTCACGGCGTTTCGTGGCCAATGCTTACGCTTCAGGTTTCACAAGTCCTTTCACAGCCGAACACTGGTGCTGCGCGATGCCGGAATTCTCAATCGTTTTGGTGGCGGAAACGGTTTGACCCGGGCGAGACTGGAATCACCCGCCTTTGAAAAGTCGTTTGAGGTCTATACGAATGATCAGGTCGAGGCGCGTTATCTGCTGACGCCAGACCTGATGGAACGGTTGAACGAGTTGGAAAAGGTATTTCGCGGGGGCGCACTTCGTTGTGCCTTTATTGACGGCGAAATGCTGATTGCCCTGGAAGGCGGCGATCTGTTCGAGCCGGGGAGCATGTTCACCCCGCTCGACAACCCTGAACGGGTACGAGAGCTGTTGGATGATTTTGCTGCCATATTCAATCTGATCGATAGTTTTGCAGATCCTGCCGACCTTTTATCGGCTAACCGGATCATTGATTAGGATCAGCTTATGCCCGGCTTGACTTTGGCCAGTCCGGTCGATGGTACGGGCTAGGCCTTGATAACGGGGTTTACGCTCATTTTGGGCTGGACAAGGCCCATCGCAAGGCAGCAAAGAGGCAAGGCCATTCAGCTTTGCTTCAGATTTTTTGTGACATGAATACAGCATGATAAAGCAAACGACCTTGATTAGCAGCCTCGCCCTGATGACTGTGTCCATCGTGCCCGCTGCATCCGCGCTTACAAGCCAGGAGATACGGGCGTGTAATGCGATGCGCGCCAGCATTGAGGTGCGTCAGCAGGAGGCGGGAGAGAGCGTCGAAACACGCACAAAGATGACAGAAGAAGTCGAGCTGGCTGGTGATGCCTGGGAAGAGGCTGAGGCACTGCGCCTGTTTTCTGAGACCCATGCGGCGGATGCCGATGCCAAGAAGATGGCTTATGAGACACTCAAGGGCGATCTCATGTCGTTCGAGATGGCTTTGCAGTCACAGGTCGCTGTGCTCAACGCCGATGCGGCTGACTACAAGGAAAGTTGCGCCAAGCGCTGATCAGTCTGCCAGGGTCATGACGACAGGGACATGATCTGATGGTTTTTCCAATTGCCGGGCCTTACGAAAAATCTCAACTGATTCGAGCCGGTCGGCGGCCTGTGGGCTGATCAGGTGGTGATCAATGCGGATGCCGTGATCCTTCGGGAAGGCACCGCCCTGATAGTCCCAGAATGTATATTGATGTCCGCGATTATCGCTGGCTTCGAATGCCTCTGTAAGGCCAATATTTTTCAAGCGTTGGAAGGCTGCACGGCTTTGCGGCCGGGCCAGGGCATCGTCCTGCCAGACGGTCGGTTCCCAACAATCCTCATCGCGGGGTATGACATTGTAATCCCCGCAAAGGACGAACGCTTCTTCCAGCTTGAGCAGGGCTTCAGCATGGGTTTTCAGCAGTTCCATCCAGTCCAGCTTGTAATCGTATTTCGGGCCGGGAGCCGGATTGCCATTGGGTAGGTAGAGGCTGCCAACGCGCACCGGGCGGTCAGTCAGAACCAGCGCTTCAACATAGCGGGCCTGCGCGTCGTCGCCTTCCCCAGGAAGGCCTTTCTGGATGTCTTCGAGTGGATGGCGCGAGAGGAGGGCCACACCATTATAGCTTTTCTGGCCGTGCACGGCGCAGCTATAGCCCAGCTCCTCAATCTCCATGTAAGGGAAGGCATCCGTCTCACACTTGATTTCCTGAAGGCAGATGACGTCGCAGTCGATCTCCTTCAGTACGTCCAGCACGGTGGGCAGGCGGGCCTTGATCGAGTTTACATTCCAGGTGGCGATTCTCATGCCTCTGAATAACGAGGATTGATGACCGCGTCATCCCGGCAGAAAGCGAAACCTGCGATTGCTGCCATAGGCCCAGATGCGGCTGTCTTCGAGCGTACCAAGGCCAATATTGTGAATGGCCTTGAACCGTCCAGCATGGTCGCGCTGCGAACTGACGATGCCAATGTGCGGTAGGCTGCCACCGACCCGGCACGTGATCAGGTCTCCGGGCATCCAGATGTTCGCTGGAAGCTCATGGCCGTGACGTTTCAGCCATGTTTCGACATTCGGAACGCGGCGGTGGTCAATATTTCGGTCCGTGCGGGTCAGGCCCCAGATGCGCGGATACGCGCCGAAATTCGCCCGCATGTCCTTGTGAATTTCTTCCTGGAAATCGAAGTCGAAAGCATCGCGATAGGCGCGAATGATGACATCAATACACACGCCGCGATCGCGCGGTACATCGCCGCCCGGATAGGCAAGGCGTACATAGGCCGGGTCGTACATGATCGTGACGCCGATCTGGCCGCGAGCCGAGGTGACAAGATCATGTGTGCGCCGGACTTCTGGGGTCAGCAATTGCGGCGCGAAGGGCAGGGCGAACAGCCCGGCAAGTGAGGTGCGGCGTGTCATCTCCATGAGGAGAGTGTCACCCCGACCTGTGGCATGAATTGGACTGGACTAAGGCAGTTCAAAAACCGCGCAGGTCTGCAAACTCGCTGAGATTTGCCCGGCTGGTATAGAGGTCATTGACCGGGTTGGACTTGTCCGGATAACCGACCGCCATGCCGCAATAGACCATTTCTTCCTCGTCGAGGCCGAGGTGTTCCTTCAAGGTTGGGCGCACGATGCCCCAACATTCCTGCATGCAGGTGCCCCAGCCGCGCTCTTCGGCTAGCAGG
>CBDUKI010000136.1:0-7435 GCA_965367765.1 uncultured Henriciella sp. | reverse complement strand
CTCCAGAAGTTCGCCAGGTGACAATTCCAGGTCCACCTCGTCGCCCGCTTCGCTGCGATAGCTTGTGCGCGTATTGAATTCGCCAAACAGGTCGCCACCGGCTGCAACCTGGGTCAGCGTCACGGGCAACTCGCCCTGGGTCAGCATGGCGGTTTCGCTGATCGCCTTCGAGAAGAAGATGAACTTGCTAGTGTCCGTCTGGCTCCACAGGAACAAGCCACACTCGCCGGGCCGCAAGGTCTGGGCTTGCAGAGCCGTTTCAGGAAGGGCGGCCATGGCAGCGCGTTCAGCTGATCGCATCGCCTCTTCGAGGGCGCGCTGGCGCGCCGCTCCATCGCTGGCACAGGCGCTGAGCAATCCGGCGCTTATCACTGCAAATGCGAGGCGTTTCATTGGCCAATCCCTCCGGTGGTCTCATAATGATAGCGCCAGCTGTCCCCATCGCGCTGAAACTCCGTCTGGGACAGGGCCAGCATGACCTCAGTGTCACGTGTCTCGATCACAGCATCAAACACCGCTGAGCCGAGCAGCGATCCGCGCGCCGCGACCGAGAGCCGGTCCCCGCGTTCGGAACGGCCCTCAAGGTCGGCGACGACCTCGCCATTCTTGCAGGCCAACGGCCCCTGGACGGCACCAAACTGGCGACCATATTGCTGGGCAAAGCGCGACAGGACATCGGTTGTAATCGTTCCGGCGGCGCGTTCGCAGCCAGTGCGGGTCAACTTGATGCTGGCCCCGGTCAGCCGAACGGTGCCACCAATCGCGCGCACAGGCAGGGCCAGCCCCTCAATCGAGCTGATATTCTGCTGCAAGCGCAGCTCCTCGGCGAGCAGGCTGTTCTGTGTCATCGTAATCAGGCCGGACCCGCTGCCGCCTGCCCCGCCCCACTGGACATCATATTGCGGCGACAAGGTAAGCAGCGAAATCGGACGCAGTTTCAGGTTCACATCGCCAACCGGCTGGCCGCTGACATGCAAGCCGCTGATCCGCCCTTGCATGATCGTGCCTTCCACCTGCGCCCAGCCCGCGCCAGTCCGTGCAAGACCAGAGCGTTCAAGCACGAAGCCAAGCGGCGTGAACGCAACCAGGCCGGCAATCAGGGCAAGCACAAAGACCAGGGTGAGAATGAGTGTGCGCATCAGTTGGCGTTTCCTTCAATATCGACGCTGACACGCACCGCGCCAGCATCCACCTGTTCCATGGTCAGTCGTGTAACCTGGCCACCCAGGCGCGACTCCACCTCTTCCAGCCAGACAAAGACAAGGCGCGGGTCGGCCCGCTCGAAGACCAGGCCGACATTCGACCCATCACCGCCTTGCAGGCGCGTGATCGAAAGGCCCTTATCAGTCGCCGCTCGGGTCACAGAGGTCTTGAAGGCTTCAGCTGTGACCGTCTGGCGCTCTGTCGGCACCGTGTCGAGACCGCCGACAGCGCGCAGCTCCATATACTCTTCCTGCAGGCGCGACAGCATCTGGCTGGACGTCTGCAATTTCAGTACGGCATCGCCATGCGCGCGGCGTGCCGGAACGAAGATGAACTGCCAGATAATGACCAGCCCGAGCAGGATCCCGGCAATCGAGATCAGCAATCGCTCGCGTTGAGCAAGCCCGCCCCACCATGTCTTGATCATGAGGCGGCCTCCAAAGTCAGCTCGGCAATCACACGGTTGCCACTCTGGCGGGCATCACCCGCCCGCACGGTCAGGCCGTTTTCGGCAATCGCCGAGGTCAGGGCATCCGCGCCTTCAAACCCCTCGAACGAGACGATGGCCGAGAGCTGGCGGCGCTGGCGGTCATATCGGATAGAGCGCAGCTCACTGCCTGCAACCGCTTCCAAGCCGTCAAACAGGACAGCCGTCACGGTGAGCACCGAGGGGAAGCTGGTCCCCGCCTGTCCGCGCCCAGCATTCACCTGTGCCAAGGCTCGTTGCGGATCCCCGCCCGCCTCCGGCCAACCCGCCTGAACAAAGGAGGTGATCCGGGTGTCCAACTCTGCTGAGCGAAGGTTCATGGCGTGGGTCTGCAGGCCGAGCGTGGCAATCCAGGCGAGAGTCAGTACGGCAGCCAGCGCCCCGGCCCAGCGCCAGTCCTTGATGCCTTTCAGATCAACCGAACGACGGACCTGGAAACTGCCCTGGCGCAGGTCCAGCAAGGGTTGTTCACTGGCCCAGCTGGCGAACAGGCCATATATGGCAGCCTCATCCGACAAACCCTGCCCTGCCGGAGCAACATTCAGAGCGCGGGCAAGCGACGCGCCATAAACCTGGACCTCGCCGCTATTCTCAACCAGGCTGATGAACACATCATCGCCAACGGCGCGTTCCATTGAGAATGTTCGCCCATTCAGTCGGCCAAGCACCAGCGCGCCAGCCTCGACCAGGACATTGCCCGGCGGCAGGATACTATGCGCAGCGACAAGGCTGGCATCCTGCAAACCGGCCGCAGCAAGCGTCGCCAGCCAGGCCTGCATCTGGACGTTCGAGGCGACATTGATCAGGCGCGGCACCTGTGGATCCACTGGCTTTGGGCCAAGGGCCACGTGCGCATTCTCAATCGGTTCGCCAACATCATCCTCGACGGCGAACGGCGCAGCCCGCCGGGCCTGGGCCTCGTTGCGCGCCGGGATCACTGCCTGCAGGCCAAGAACCTCAGTTCCGGGCACGATGATGCAGGCCTTGCGGCCACGTGGACCGGCATCGCGCCGCCGATCACTGACCTGCCAGCCATCGCCCTTCCGGCGGGCGTAGAGCAACGATCCATTGTCGCGCAAAAAAGCAAATACTTCAGCCATTTAACCGACCCGCTCCCGTCGAAGTGTGCGCACCGGCTGGCCCGGCACCGTTTCAAACAGGTAGAGCAAACTCATCATTTGTTCGCGATACGCGACTTCTGCATAAACTTCCACATACGTTGTGACGACACTAAGGCGATCTGTATGCCTGACATCTGGCGACAGGGTGACGACCGCTGGCTCGTTCAGGAAAGCCTCGACATCGGGCCAACCGCCGATCGGACGCGAGCGAATGAGATGACGGGCATCCTCGATCTCCAGAACACCAGAAAAGGCCAGGCTCAGCGCGGCCGCATTGTCCGGCGTCATCGTATTGATGTTCATTGTACCGCTCGCTGTGTCAGGCCGCACCGGACGGGCACAGACGCTGCCACGCACAGTCTCGATTACCTCACGCGTATAGCCGCGAATGGCGCGCAATTCCGTCAGGTTCGCCAGTGGGCGACCAGACGTGCGATAGGCCGGGATCTCACTGGCATAGAAACCGTTCTCTGCCCCGCCAAGCCCCGGGGTCGAGTTGGCATCCATCCAGTCAACCAGAGAGGAGGCCAGCGCCATGGTGTCAGTCGTATCGATCCCGGCACCTTCAAGGATGGTGAGATATTCCTCAACCAGTTCGGGCACCGCCTCCTGGTCACCGCGATCATTCGAGATGACCAGGCTATTGAGGTCAAAGCAATTGGTGGCATCGCGGGCCCGCACGCGAATGACGCCCCCGTCAATCGGGATGGCCTGGACCTCGTTGAGACCGGGCATGTCGGCACTCAGCTTGCCGTCGATCCCGCGCAGCATTTCACCGAGGCGCACGCGCGCCGCCTGTTCAGCCGCGACTTCGTAGAAGCGCAACTGGGCTTGACTGTCGAGCGCCCGGGCACGCTGGGTCGCCGAGGAAACCGTCTGGGTCAGGCCGACGGCGACAACAGACATCGCCGCCACGATCATCAGAACGGTGATCAGCGCTGCACCGCGCTCAGGATGGGCATGGGCCAGCCGGGTCATGAGCGCCCTCCTGTCAGGGCAGAGATGGTCAGCTGCTGACCAGGCGCGAAAGAAATCGTCATCTCGACCATGTCCGGCAACATGAACAATGGCTGCCCGGCATCGCCAATCCAGTCCGGTGACCACTGCCCGCCGCGCTGGAACCGCATTTCGATGTCGGAGACATTCTCGAGCAGAACACGCTCAGCCACGGGTGTCGCGTTCACCTCATCCGGGCGCACGAGGACAGAGCGGATCAGCTGGCGCTCCTCAAGTCGGTAGCGCACAAGCTGCAGGTTGCTGCGCCCGGCCATGTCCCCCGGATTGATCCAACCGGAGCGCACGAAGGCCAGGAAGGGTTCGGTATTACCGGTCGCGCTCTTCCCGAACAGGTTGCCAGGCCGTGAAAAGCCATCATCCGGGCGCACGGCGCGGGCGCTCATGGCGGCAATGTCATTGCGAATGAAGGCCTGGGCAATATCGAGCTGGCGCGAGGCCGCCTCATGCTCGCGCACCTGCTTCCCGGAGGCGGTGGCTCCCATAAACAGGCCAGATCCGGCCGCAGAGACCAGGGCGAGAATGAACAGCGCCACCATGGTTTCAGCCAGCGTAAACCCGGCTTCGGCAGACGCAGGCCGGCCAGTCATTGTTCGTCCCCTTCCCCAGGCAAAGCACGCGGGACGTAAGGAACCGGCACCTCTTTCATGCTGTCGAGGCGGGCCAGAACCTGTTCATCATCCTGCTGGGTGACGCGCACTTCCAGCGCCTGCAACTGGCCCGGCGCAGCCGGTCCGATGGTCAGCGTCCATGTAAATGCGCGGCCCATCTGTTCCTCGCGCCCGGTACGAAGCCCGGCGTCCAATGCGTCCGGCTCGGCAAAGGTGCGGGCCATGACATTCTCTGCCACGGTTCGCGACAGGAGGCGCGCTTCGAGCCGCCCGGCATTGCGGGTGGCCTCGCTCGACACTTCCATCAGCGGGATGGCCGCCAGAGCCAGTATGCCCATGGCGGCAACCGTCTCGACCAGGCTGAACCCGGCTTCGGAAGAGGCTCTAGCGCTCATCGACCTGAACCTTCCCGTCGCCTGCCCAGGCAATGTCATAGCTGTCATAACGCCCGCGCAGGCGAAAATCCGCGGGTTGCGACACGCCCGTCGGATCAAACACGAGATCTGGCCAACCTTCGGGCGGGGCGTCATCGCTGACGCGCAGCTGGTCTATCCTCAGACCGCGCTTGAACCGGGTCTTCGGCCCGGCTTGCCAGCGCCCGGAGCGGTATTGGGCGAGTGAATAGCCATTATCGGCCATCATCAGACCAATTGGCTGACCCGTCATGATCGCTTCATCCTGAGCCTGGCTGATCGCAGCGGCAAAGGCTTGAGCGGTGGCCTGTTCCGGCGTCGGGCGCGGCGGGATCGTCAGGACGACCAGGCCCGTGGCGAGGCCAATGATGAAAACGACCATCATCACCTCGATCAGGGTCATGCCTGACTGGGCGCTTATGTCCGCTCGCTCGCGCAAGGCCCCGGCCTAGTTCCAGTTGCCGATGTCAGCGTCCAGCTCCTCACCGCCTTCTTCGCCATCGGCGCCGAGGGAATAGAGGTCATAGGCGCGACCTGACTTGTCGCCCGGGCGCTTGTAGACGAAGGGGCGTCCCCATGGATCAAGCGGGACCTTGTTGACATAGCCACCCGTACGATAGCTCGCCCCGTCTGGAACATTGTCAGGCCGGGTCACGAGCGCCTCAAGCCCCTGCTGCTCGCTTGGATAGTCCAGCATGTCGAGACTGTACTGGTCCAGCGCATTGGTCAGGCGGACAACATTGGTCGCCGCCGTCTTGGCCTGGGCATCGGACCGCGCGCCGAGCACATTGAACAGGACCACGCTGGACAGCAGGCCAATGATGAAGACCACAACCATGATTTCGGTCAGGGTAAAGCCGCCTTCGCGGCGTAGTTTGCGTTGATGGTTCTTTTGCATCACGGTACTCCTCTTATCCAATCGCCAATGTGTTCAGTTGCAGGATCGGCAACATGATGGACAATACAATCAGGGCGACAATTCCAGCCAGCAGCACGATCATCAACGGCTCGACCAGGCCAAGCGCGACCGTGGCATTACTGTCGAGTTCTTCTTCCATATAGTCCGCCGCACGGCCCATCATCGCCGGCAAGTTGCCGCCTCGTTCGCCGGACGCGACCATGTGGACCAGCATCGGTGGAAACACTTCCGTGGCGCGCATGGCCCGGTGCAGCGGCTGGCCTTCTTCGACCTGGCGGCGGACCTGGCGCGTGGCGCGCTTGAACACTTCGCTACCAACCGAGCCGCGCGAGGCGACCAATGCATCGGGGACCGTTGCGCCGCTGCCTGACAGGGTCGCGAAGGTGCGCGCAAACTGGGCCGCATTCACGCTGCGCATCACCTTGCCGAACAAGGGCAGTCGAAATATGAACCGATCCAGCGACAGCTTCATGCCCGGAATGGCGAACACGCGGCGCAGGCCATAGATGGCGGCGAACACGACCGGGATGAAGACCAACCCCCAATTGCGCATGAAATTGGATATGGCGATCACCGCCTCGGTCAGCGCGGGCAGGTCCTGGCCAATCGTATCGAACTGTTCGACCACAGCCGGCACCACGAAGACCATGAGCAGCGCCACCACAATCATCGCGACGCAGGCAAGCACGGCCGGATAGATCAGGGCCGACATCAGTTTGCGTTGCAGCTTGCGTGATTTTTCCAGGTGCGTGGCCAGACGCTCAAGCACATCACCAAGACGACCGGACGCCTGCCCGGCGGCGACCACCGCGCGATAATAAGGCGGAAAGGCCTTTGGCGCCGTGCCCAGCGCCTCGGAAATCGAATAGCCCTCCTGCACGCTGGCGCGCACGCCCATCAGGACCCGCCGCGTCGATTCGCGTTCGGCCTCGCCGGCGATCGCGCCAAGGGCTTCCTCAATCGTTGATCCGGCTGATACCAGCATGGCGAGTTGGCGCGTCACCAATACAAGATCGCTATTGGAGATTGAGCGCGACCGCTTGAACCATCCGGCGCGCGATTTCTTGCGTGTCTCACTGACTTCAAGCGGAGACAATTGGCGCAGGCGCAACTCCTTGCGGGCCGCGCGGGCAGAATCCGACGTGATGATCCCCGTGGTGCGCTTACCGTCCGGACCGATGGCGACATAATCGTAGACAGCCACCTATCGCTCCTCCTCACGCCGACAGACGCGCAGCACTTCCTCGACGCTGGTTTCGCCGGTGACCACATAGCGCGCGGCATTGCGGAACAGATTGTCATACTGGGAGAAGGCAATGTCATGGATGGCATCTTCAGATCCGTCCGCACGGATCAGGTCGCGAAGCTGGCCATCAATCACCAGCAATTCAAATACACCAAGGCGACCATTATAACCGCTATTTCCACAGGCCATGCAGCCAACCGGGCGCCAGAAAGCCGGGGCCTGTTCCGGGGTCAGGCCGAACATGGCGCGCTCCTGCGGGGTCGAGTCATGCGGCTTGCGACAGTGTTCACACAATTTACGCACCAGGCGCTGGGCGATCACGCACAGCAGGGACGAAGACACGAGATAGGGCTCAATGCCGATGTCGAGCATCCGCGTCACCGAGGACGACGAGATCAACGGCCTCGACATGGCGGAGCTT
>CBDUKI010000135.1:0-7435 GCA_965367765.1 uncultured Henriciella sp. | reverse complement strand
GAGGCCGCAATGGCGCGGCGTGGACCTGCGCCTTTCAGTGGTGTGGACAGGCGGGAAATTGCGCGGCAAGTCCCGCCTGTTCACAGATCATGTCACCACCGCCCTCAATGACTTGCAGGCGGTGGGCAGCTAGGCTCTAGCCTGCCTTGACGCTGGCAACCCAGTCAGTGACCCGGCGCTCCAGAATATCCAGCGGCAGCGCCCCACCGCTAAGCACGGTGTCATGGAAGGCACGAATGTCGAACTGGTCGCCCAACTCGGCTTCGGCCATCTTGCGCAGCTCGATGATTTTCAGCATGCCGATCTTGTAGCTGGTCGCCTGGCCCGGCAGCACAATGTAGCGACGCACTTCAGAACGGGCCTGGGCCTCAGGCGCAGCCGTGTTGGCCAGGAAATAGTCAATGGCTTGCTGCTCGGTCCAGCCCTTCGAGTGCAGGCCAGTGTCAACGACAAGGCGAACCGCGCGCCACATCTCAGAGCCGAGGCGCCCGAATTCAGACTGGGCATCGGCATAGGTGCCCGGCATTTCCTTGGCCAGCAGTTCTGAATACAGTGCCCAGCCTTCGGTATAGGCGGTGAAGCCGATCTGTGTACGGAAGGTCGGCATGTCCTGCAGTTCCTGAGCGATCGAGATCTGCATGTGGTGGCCCGGCAGGCCTTCATGATAGGCGATCACTTCCAGCTCGCGTTTTGGCATCGCCGTCATGTCGAGCAGGTGCGCATAATAGATACCTGGACGAGAGCCGTCTGGCGTCCCAGGGAAATAGTGCTGGGCCGCACCGGCCTGCTCACGGAACGGTTCGACCCGGCGCACTTCCAGATCGGCTTGTGGCAGAATACCGAAATAGTCCGGCAGAACAGCCTTGATCTTGTTGATCGCGGCGGTGGCATCATCGATATAGCCCTGACGGCCCTCATCGGTGTTCGGGAAATAGAGGCGCTCGTCATCCTTGGTCTCACGCAGATAGACAAAGAATTCCGGCAGCGTGCCCTCAAAGCCGAACTCATCCTTGACGATGTCCATCTCGGCACGCAGGCGGGCGACTTCGGCCAGGCCGATTTCGTGAATCTCATCGGCCGTCAGCTTGGTCGTGGTCTGGTTTTCCAGGCGCTCATTGTAATAGTCCATACCGTTCGGCAGGGCGCTGACACCGCTGGCCACTTCGGTGGCGTTGACCATGTCTTCCTTCTGCC
The DNA here is from genome assembly GCA_965367765.1 of uncultured Henriciella sp. Taxonomy (GTDB): domain Bacteria; phylum Pseudomonadota; class Alphaproteobacteria; order Caulobacterales; family Hyphomonadaceae; genus Henriciella. Next base: position 6,241 of record CBDUKI010000135.1, on the reverse strand, counting down.
AGGCAACCAGGCCCTCATAGCCGGTTTTCCACTCGCCCAGCAGGGCCGCCTTGGTGTCGGCCGTCAGCTGGTCCGCCTTGGCCTGGTCGATCGTCCCGGCCTCGAGCAGAGCCGCAATCTTCGACTTGGCATCGGCCCAGACATCGGAATCCTCATCGCTGTCATCAAACGGGGCACCGGAGATAATTGAGCTGGCTTCGTCAATGACGGCTTCATAGGCGAAATAAGGGGTGTGAACGCCGGTCGCGGCGTTTTCCTTCGACAGCTCAACGAGCTGGTCAATGGCGCGACCAGATTGCTTGATCCGGCTGATATAATTGTCCATGTCCTCGCCGTCCTCAACACTGTGGAAGGCAATCAACAGCTGCGGGAAGAAGCTGTGAATGGCATTCATCTGCTCGAAGACATAGCCATTGGTGCGATAGGTATCGGCAGCCAGGTCCTGGGCGGCATCATACAGCCAGATATCGTAGGAGGTCTTGGCTTCCGATGTCAGCTTGTCATAGTCGAAATTCGTCTTCAGCTCGGCCACATTGGCGCGAAGACGTTCCAGCGCGGCATCCTGGGCGGCATTGGAGAAGTCGTCGATCTTGTCCTGGTCGGTGTCCCGCCCGAGGAAGGTCATCTGGATCGGGCTATAGGCCAGCTCTTCCTCGAACTTGGCTTCGAACCACTCGTTCAGGCGGGCGGTTTCGGCTTCGATCTCTTCAGCCGTGATGGTCTTTTCAGCGGGCGCCACCTCGCCAACCACGGTGGTTTCAACCGTGGCTGCCTCGGTGACCGTCGCCTCAGTAGGTTCCGAAAGGGTAGCGCACCCGGTCAAGATGAAGATTGTGGCGAGTGCGGTGAGACTGGTACGCATGGAAGGATTCCCCTATTCGTTGTTTATCGATAATCGGCAAAGAGCAGGTTTTTGCGTCATCCGCAAGAGCGCCAGCGTGATTTTCCTTCATCTTCACCGTCCTCTCGCACGATGAAACCCAGACACGTCCACAAAATTGGATATATTTTTCAATGAGTTGCCTAAGCATAGCTGACCACCTCATATTCAATATTATCGTGATCATTGAAATAGAAACGTGCGCCCGGCTCATAGACCTGGTGGCTGTGAGTCTCGATTCCAGCCGCCTTCACCCGCTGCTCGGCGGCGGCCAGATCATCGACCAGGATGCCGAGATGATTGACCGCGCCGGTCAGCTTGTAGCTGGCTTCATCATGCGGGTTGCTGGCCCCCGTGGTGTATAGCGCGACATAAGCTTCGTCCGTGCCAACGTGAACGGTGTATCCATTGTCCTTTGACGGGCCTTCCCAACGCACTTTCCAGCCGAACAGATCAGACAGCATGGCAGCGGTCTGGCGCGGATCACTGACCGTCATGTTCACATGTTCAAACAATCCCTGTTTCATTTCGAATCTCCTTTTTTCATTGCCTTTTCAGGTCGTTCCACCCCAAACATCAGGGCAGGCTTGACCCGTCTAATTCCTCAACCTAACTTGAGGTCAAGGTATTTTTTCGAGGAAATTTCAGCATGAAAATCGGCTATTCAATCGGCGACCTGGCGGCCCGGACAGGCCTGTCTGTCTCGGCCATCCGCTTCTACGAGACAAAGGGCCTGGTGAAACCTTATCGCAATGCCGGTGGGCAAAGACGGTTCGAGGGCGCAGATATTCGCCGCCTGTCTTTCGTGATGATTGCCCAGCAAATGGGCTTCACCATTGAACAGATCAGCGACGTGCTGCGCGGGCTGCCAGATGCGCGCACACCAACCAAGCAGGACTGGACGCGCATCTCCAAATCCTTCCGCAAGACGCTGGACGAACGCATTGCGATGATGGAACGCCTGCGCGCCCGGCTCGATGGCTGCATTGGTTGTGGCTGCCTGTCGCTCAAGACATGCGCGCTCTACAATCCGGAAGACCGGGCCCGGCGCCAGGGCACCGGCCCGCAATTCGTGCTGTCAGCCTCGCGCCCGCAAGATCAGGCGTAGCGCGCCTGCACCATTTCCCAGATCGCGCGCAGGCCACAGGCTGCGGCCCCTTCCGGGCGGCCATATTTGGCATTGCGCCAGGCCCAGACGTCCAGATGTACCCAGCGCGGTGCATCGACAAACTGCTTCAGGAAAATCGCGGCAGTGATCGACCCGGCCATGCCGCCAGCCGCACTGTTGACGAGATCGGCAATCGGGCTTTTCAGCATGGACAGGTACGGGTCCCAGAGCGGCATGCGCCAGGCCGGGTCGCCGCTCGTCGCCGCACCTTCGGCTATGCCCGCCGCCAGGGTTTCGTCATCAGTATAGTATGGCGCGAGATCGGGGCCGAGCGCGACACGCGCCGCGCCGGTCAGGGTCGCAAAATCGATCAGCAGGTCCGGGTCGCTTTCACAGGCGCGCGCCAGGGCATCGGCGAGGATCAACCGTCCCTCAGCGTCGGTATTATCAATCTCGACGCTTAGCCCCTTGCGGCTAGACAGGACATCCCCAGGCCGGAAGGCATGGCCGGAAATCGCATTTTCCACCGACGGAATATACAGTTTCAGGCGCACTGGCAGATTCGCACCCATGACCAGCTGGGCCAGCGCTATCGCATGCGCCGAACCGCCCATATCCTTCTTCATCAGGCGCATGTAATTGCCGGTTTTCAGGTTGAGCCCGCCCGTATCATAGGCAACGCCCTTGCCGACCAGGGCCAGTTCTGGATGGGTCTCGTCACCCCAGCTCAACTCCATGAAGCGCGGTTCCTGCGGCCCGGCGCGCCCGACCGCGTGAACCAGTGGATAATTTTCGGTCAGCAAGGCATCGCCGATCACGGTCTCAAGGCTGGCACCATAGCGCTCGGCCAGATCGCTGATATTAGCCTGGATGTCGGCTGGGCCCATGTCCTCGGCTGGCGTGTTGACGAGATCTCTCAGGGCGTCGACGGCGACGGCTTCGCGGACCATGGCTTCGGCCTCCTCTCCCTCACCGATGACCAGGCGCGGCGGCGTGGCTTTCTTGCTGAGATAGCGGTCGAACCGATAGGCCCCATCAATCCAGCCTGCCGCAATCTGAGCCATGGGATAGCCGCCAGGCTCAGCGATCACATAATCGCCCTCAGCCAGGCGGCCAGACAAGGCAGCGACACAGAGCGCATCTGCGCCCTTGCCGAGCCCGAATAGCACCGCATCAATCTCACCCGCCTCATTGGCGCTGAGAACGCTCTGAGCGTCTTTGCCTTCGAAACGCTGGGCCTTGGCCTGGGCCTGCAACCGGGCCGGAAGATCGACACCATTGCTCCACACGGCTTCGGTCACGAGGTAGACCGGGATGGCGGAAGGCGATGTCGCGACGAGTGCGGGATGGCTGGGCATGTGTAAATCCGTGGCAAAGTTAATCAAAATGCCGTTTTCATTAACCTGTTCTTGACCAGGCTGGCGGCAATCTCTGTCCAGTTACAGCGCCGGAGCGACCCACATGTCCAGAGTCTATCTTGTCACCCGTGCAGTTTGTGGGCTGGCCACACTCGCCATCGGCGCCTGTGCCAGCACGCCGGAAACCGCAGAACTGACACCGGATCAGGCAGCCTATATGGCGGCCATGGAGGAAGCTTCCCGCCCCGCCAGCGCTGAACAGATTGCCGCCGCCGAACGCTCGGACCCGCTCACACGGGCGAATTTCTGGTCCGATGAATACCGCAAGAACCCGGCCGATCCGACCATTGTGCTGGCTTTCATGACGGCCCTGCGCGGAATTGGCAGCCATGACCGGGCCATTGAGGTCGCCACCACTGCCCTGCCCATTCACCCGAATGACCACGCCATCCTGCTGGAACTGGCGCGCAGCCAGCTGGCGCTGAACCAGCCACAGGAGGCCGCCATCGCGTTTGCCCGCTCGGCCGATTATGCGCCAGAGACATTGGCCGCACCGCTCGCCGGGCTGGGCGTTGCCCTGGACCAGATGGAACAGCACACCAAGGCCCAGGACGCCTATCGCATGGCCTTGCAGCGCGAACCCAACCGGGTCTCGACCCTGTCCAATTACGGCCTGTCGCTGGCCTTGTCCGGTGACCTGATCAATGCCGAGGCGCAATTGCGCAAGGCCGCTGCTCAGCCGGATGCCAATATGCGTGTGCGTCAGAATTTGGCGCTTGTCCTGGGCCTGCAGGGCCGGTTCGACGAAATGGTTGCTGTAGACCCGGACGCGCCAAGGCGCACCGTGGAGGCCAATCGCCAGGCGCTGCGCACCATGATGATCCCTGAGCGTACGGTTGACACCTACACGGCCTATGATGCGCCTACGCCATTGCCCGAAGTGTCGACGCCAGACGAAGCACCCACCAGCGCTCTGCGTCCCAAGCTGCGCGGTTCTCAGGACGACTAGCCTAGGCGCCGTTAGGCCCGGTTGGCAGCCTGGATCTCGGTGATCTTGATATAGGCTGGGCCAAGCACGACGAGGAACAGCACCGGCAGGAAGAACAGGATCATTGGCACCGTCAGCTTGGCTGGCAGGGCCGCGGCCTTCTGCTCGGCTTCAGACATGCGCATATCGCGGTTTTCGTCGGCCATGACCCGCAGGGTGTGCGCCAGCGGCGTCCCGTAACGCTCGGCCTGGATCAGCGCCATGGTAACCGCCTTGACGCCTTCATGGCCTGTCCGTTTGGCAAGGTTCTCATAGGCCTGCCGACGCTCTTGCAGATAGGCCAGTTCAGCCGTGGTCAGCTGCAGCTCCTCAGCCAGTTCAGCAGATGCCGTACCGATTTCGGCCCCGACCTTGGCGAAGGCCATTTCGATGGACATGCCCGATTCGACACAGATCAGCATCATGTCGAGCGCATCCGGGAACGCGCGCATGATCGAGAACTGGCGTTTCTGTGCAAGATTACCGACATACAAGTTCGGCGCGTAGAATCCAGCAGCCGCGCCAAAGATGATCGAGCCAATCTTGAGTTGCTGCGACAGGCCATGATCATTGACGAAGAAGATGTAGATGAACATGCCGATCGCGCCGACAAATGGCATGAAGAAACGGCAGAAATAGAAGATCATCAGCGGCTTCGGCCCGCGCAGGCCGGCCTGTTCCAGCTTGGCCGCGATGTTCGGGTCTTCCAGCATTTTCTGCAGGTCGAGCTTCTTGGAAATCTCGCTCAGCGCGCCATCGGCCTCTCTGCGCAGGCCTTTCTGCTCAAGCGCGGCACGGCTGGCCCGGCGCAGCTTCTCGCGTTGCGAGGTCACCTGTTTCAGGCGGGTTTCCAGCTTGTCGCCTTTCAGGGCGGGCAGCATGACCGAAGTGATGGTGGCGAACATGGCCAGGGCCGCAAAGATGGAGGCCAGCGTGCCTGGATCGCTTAGAGATTCTGCAAAACCGCTCACGTCACCCTCCCTTTAGATATCGAAATTGATCATTTTGCGGATCACGGTGATCCCGGTCGCCATCAGGCAGGCTGCCATGGCCAGGATCATATGGCCGGTCGGCTTGATGAACAGTTCCATGATGTAGGCAGGCGTTGTCAGGTAGACCATGAAAGTCACGGCGAAAGGCAGCGCGCCAATGATCATCGCCGATGCCTTGGCTTCCGAAGACAAGGCCTTGATCTTCTCACGCATCATCCGGCGTGAACGGATAACCGCAGACAGGTTGGACAAGGCTTCTGACAGGTTACCACCGGCCTTGGCCTGGATCGACAGCACGATCACGAAGAAGTTCACTTCCGGCAGTGGCACACGCTTGTAGAAATGGTTCAGGGCGCGGTCCATGGTCATGCCCATCTGGATATTATCGGTCAGCGTCTTGAATTCCGGGCCAAGCGGGGCCGGGCTTTCCTTGGCGATGATGTTCAGACACTCAGTCAACGGCAAGCCAGAGCGGACACCGCGAACAATGATATCGATGGCGTCGCCAAACTGGTGAACCATCTTCTTGGTACGGCCCTTGGTCAGGAAATTCAGCACGAAACGCGGGAAGCCAAGCCCGCCGACAAGCCCGCCAACCAGGATCATGATCGGACGTGACTTCAACTCGATGCCCATGACCGGCGGCGGGCCTTCAGCACCGCTATACCAGATCAAGGTCGCGAAAATCACCGACAGCACGCCTGACATGGTCCAGAACACGGTCGGGGTAATGCTGAGCCCGGCCTGGTTGAGGCGGACCTGGATATTGTTGGCCATCAGCGACTTGCGGCGCTTGGCATCCTGCTCGCGCAGTTTCTTCAGCATCTGCTGGGTCTGCTTGCTGCGCGTTCTATTGGCTTCGTCTGCAGCAGAACG
>CBDUKI010000134.1:0-7449 GCA_965367765.1 uncultured Henriciella sp. | reverse complement strand
AGGCAAAGATGGGGGCACCAGCCTTGTCCAGACCGAGGAAGATTTGCTCGCGCGTGCCATCCAGTCTGGCGACTTCAGGGCCGAGCCAGACCAGGCTCTCGCCGCTGAACTCCATCAGCGGAGCGCCGCGCTGCATCAGGAAGACCAGCACGTCCTCGCGCTGCAGGGCCGCCTCCAGCCAGGCCGGATCGGTGCGATAATGGGCGGCGCGATCATTCGGGCGCGCGGCGAGCGGAATGTCATTGGAAGTTGTCATGTGTCCGACTTAGCAGCTTGTGCCCCCTTGTCACGAGGCAATTGAGACGCGATATAGAGCCTAGGAGGCTGGCGGCGGACGTGTCCATCGCCAACCGGGTCAGGTCGGGAACGAAGCAGCCCTAACGATATCCGATATGGGTCGCTGTCCAGTCTCCGCTTTCTTCCACAATCGCTCTGGCTAAGCCGCCTTGGAATCGCATAGGCTGGCGCTGCGCGTCGTGGAGGTGTTCAATGAGAAATGTGCGTTTGCTGGGCCTGGCGGTCCTGGTCGCCGCGATCGGGCTGTTCGGGGTTGCCCAGCTCTACAAGGTCGAGATTGGCGAACGCATTTTCAAACGGGCGGTAAAGGCCAATGTCGGGCGGGATCTATTGGCGGGCCAGTCCGATGGCCTGCACGTCATCCTGCTCGGGTCCGGTTCACCGATGGCGGACCCGTCAAGGGCCGGGCCGTCTACAGCCGTGATCGCTGGTGAGCGCGTGTTCGTGATTGATGCCGGAAGCGGCGCGGCGCGAAACATGGCCGCCTTTGGTCTGTCGCCTGGCCTGGTCGAACGTGTGTTCCTGACGCATTTTCACTCCGATCATATTGATGGGCTGGGCGAACTGATGCTGCAGCGCTGGGCCGGCGGGGCACGGGCTGAACCGCTGCCGGTTTATGGCCCACAAGGCGTTGAACAGGTCGTGTCCGGTTTCAACATGGCCTATGGCCTCGACAAGGGCTACCGGATTGCCCATCACGGCGAGGATATTGTCCCGCCTGGCGGGTTCGGCGGCGAAGCGCGGACATTTGAGAGCGACGCCGAGACAGTGGTGCTGGAAGAGGATGGCTTGCGCATCACCGCTTTTCCGGTCGAGCATGCCCCGGTCAGCCCGGCGGTCGGCTACCGCTTCGATTATAAGGGCCGGGCGGTGACGATTACCGGTGATACTGCACCATTCCAGAGCCTGGTGACCTATGCACGCGACAGCGATATCCTGATCTCCGAAGCGCTGAACCGGGAAATGGTCGCGCAAATCCAAGCCGAGGCAGAGGCCAATGACCTCGCCAATGTCGCCAAGATCATGGCCGATATTCCCGATTATCACATGACCCCGGTGGACGCGGCCGAAACGGCCCAGGCCGGTGAGGTCCGTATGCTGGTGCTTAACCACATCGTCCCGGCCTTGCCGAGTGCCTATCTGGACAGTTATTTTATCGCCAAGGCGCGACAGCATTACAGTGGCAAGTTCATTGTCGGGCAGGACGGCATGATGTTTTCACTGCCGGTCGAGAAGAAAAAGATTGTGCGCAAGTCGCTGAAGTGAAGGGCCTGACTGTGGGCAATCGGCGTGCGGGCATTGCCGCGCCCCCCGAGTCCCTGTCATAAGCATAGACCATGACCAAGACGCCTGAGCCCCCGGAAGACGAGCCGCGCGAAGACGCGACCTTTTCGATGTTCGGGGACGCTGAAATGGGCGCGCCTGCCAGCAAGGGTTACCAGGTGCTGGCGCGCAAGTATCGCCCGCGCCTGTTCTCTGACCTGATCGGCCAGCAGGCCATGGTGCGCACGCTGCGCAACGCGTTCGAGATCAACCGCGTGGCCCATGCCTTCATGCTCACCGGGGTGCGCGGGGTCGGCAAGACCACGACAGCCCGCCTGCTGGCTCGCGCTCTGAACTATACCCGCGAAGGCCATGACGAACCGAGCGTCGATCTTGATCCACCGGGCGATTTCTGTGACGCGATCATGGCCGGGACGCACCCTGACGTGCTGGAGCTTGATGCGGCCTCACGCACCGGCGTGGCCGACATGCGCGACCTTCTGGATGGTGTGCGGTATTCGCCGGTCTCGGCCCGCTACAAGGTCTATGTGATTGACGAGGTGCACATGCTGTCCACCGCATCTTTCAATGCCCTGCTGAAAACGCTGGAAGAGCCGCCTGAGCACGTCAAGTTCATCTTCGCCACGACCGAGATTCGCAAAGTGCCCATCACGGTCCTGTCGCGCTGTCAGCGCTTTGACCTGAAGCGGCTGGAGACCGGGCCGCTGGCCGCCCATCTTGGCCGGATCGCCGCCAGGGAAGGCGCCAATGTTTCCGAAGAAGGCCTGGCGCTGATTGCCCGGGCCGCCGAAGGCTCTGTCCGCGATGGCCTGTCCATCCTCGACCAGGCAATTGTCCAGGCCGTCGATGGCGGTGAGGTCAGCGGCGAACAGGTGCGTGACATGCTGGGCCTTGGCGACCGGCTGCGCCTGCTCGACGCATTCGAACTGGCCATGCAGGGTGAGGCGCAAAAGGCGGTCGAGGAAGTGTCCGGCCAGGTCCAGGCCGGGGCTGATCCGCTGGTCATTCTCAAGGACATGCTGGAAATCGCTGCCGACATTGCCACGGTGCAGGCCGCAGGCGAGGGCTACCAACTGCCCGGCCCGCCGGACTGGACGGCGCGCACCCATGCCATCGCCGCGGCTTTGACCCCGGCCCAGGCCCAGCGCAACTGGCAGATATTGCTCTCAGGCTATCGCGACACCCAGACCGCGCCAGAGGCCGACACCGCCCTGCGCATGGTCATTCTGCGCCTGGTCGCCGCCGCGCAACTGCCCTCGCCGGAAGAGGCCGCGCGCCTGCTCGCCGGGGCTGCAACAGCCGGGGGAGGGGCCTCGGGCGCAACGGGAAAGTCTCCTGACTCAAACGGTGTTGTCGCCGTGTTCAAGCCGGATGAGGGCCGGGTCGAAATCGGTTCCGGCGAATTCCGCTTCAAGGATTTTGAGCATGTCATTGATCGGCTTGATGGCCAGAAGGAAGTGCGCCTGTGGGGCGAGGTACGCCAATATCTGCGCCCGGAGCATTTTTCCCACGGCCATCTGGTTTGCGCCCTGAAGAACGGCGCGCCGGAAGACCTGCTGCGTCGCCTGGCGGACTTTCTCGAAGACCAGACAGATGATGACTGGCAGGTGACGCGCGCGCACTCAGATGCCGAAACGATCAAGGAGCGTGAGGCGCGCGAACGCAACGAGCTGTTCGATCAAGTGCGCCTGAAACCGGAAGTCGCTGCGGCGCTGGATGCCCTGCCGGGGGCCGAGATCGTCAATGTCGAGGATGCGCCGCCAATCGCAGCCCCGGCTCTTGATCCAGCGGCAGGCCAAGACAATGTAATTCCACTCAAGTCAAAGAAAAAAGGCTAGGGACATGACCGACCTGACCAAGATCATGCAGCAGGCCCAGCAGATGCAGGCCAAGATGCAAGAGGCCCAGGAGAAGATCGAACAGACCGAGGCCGAAGGCATTGCCGGGGCCGGGCTGGTTTCGGTTCGTCTCAAGGGCAAGGGCGAGATGGTCGCGGTCAAGATCGACCCCAGCCTGCTTTCCGATGATGTCGAGATCATCGAAGACCTGGTCAAGGCGGCGCATCGCGAGGCGCGCAAGAACCTCGATCAGGCCATGGAAAAGGCGATGAAGGATGCCACGTCCGGCTTTGCCGGCATGATGCCCGGCTTCAAGATGCCCTTCTAGGCGGGTAGCAGGTCAGCCCCCAGCGCCCGGCGCAATTGCGTCCGCGCGTCAGGCGTCAGCTTGTCATCGAACAGGCTGAGATGCTGAATCAGCGATTGGCGAATGGCGCCCGAGCCGACGTCGGCCACGCCGCCGCTTTCGCGCAGGAATTCCAGGTGATACCGCAGGATCACGGTGATGTTCATGGCCAGCGTGTCGAGCCGGTCGGCTGGCAGGTCGAGATGCCCGGCCTTGATCATGCCATGCAGGAAGGTGCGGAACTGGGCCAGCGTGTCACGATAGATGCCGGGTAGCCGGGTCAGCAGGGCATCGGTGTGCTCGCCATAATCGGCCTGGTCACGATACAGGAAGCGGTACTGGCGGATTTCCTCTGACAAGGCGTCGAGCATCCCGACATATTCGGCCAGGATCTCCGGCCCGCCAGATGGCAGCAGGGACAGGCGGTGCTCGACATCGTTCAGGAACTGCTCGCTCAAGGCTTCCAGGAGCGCTCGCTTGTTCTTGAAGTGATACCACAAATTGCCTTCGGAAATGCCGGTTTCGGCAGCCAGGTCCGCCGTCGTGACATTGCCGAAGCGGCGCGCATTGAACAGGGTGCGCGCCGCAACGAGAATACGGTCGCGGGTCTTCATGCCGCTTTCGGATGTAGCACGACAGGCAGGTTGGTATAGCCCATGACGAAGTTTGACAGCACGCGCTCTGGCTCGCCGACGAGTTCGACCCGGTCGAAGCGGTTGAGGATTTCCTCCCACAGGATACGCAGCTGCATCTCGCCGACGCGATTGCCCATGCAGCGGTGTACCCCGAACCCGAAGGACAGGTGACGCCGGGCGTTCGGGCGGTCAATCCAGAACCGGTCCGGGTCCTCGATCACTGTTTCGTCACGGTTGCCGGAGACATACCACATCACCACCTTCTCGCCCTTGCGGATCTGCTTGCCGCCCAGCTCGGTATCTTCCAGCACGGTGCGGCGCATATGTGCCAGCGGTGTCTGGTAGCGGATAATCTCTGAAACCATGTTGGGGATCAGCTCCGGATTGGCCTTCAGCTTGGCGAATTCCTCCGGGTGCCGGTTCAGCTCGACCACGCCGGCACTGATTGAATTGCGCGTCGTGTCATTGCCGCCGACGATCAGCAGCATCAGGTTGCCGAGCAGTTCCAGCGGCCGGTTGATCATGTCCTTGGTCTTCGGGTCATGCGCGAACAGGGAGATGAAGTCGAACTTGCGTGGCTGGGCCGCGCGCTCCTGCCAGAGCCGCATGAAATAGGCGAGGCATTCGTGCAGCACGCGTTCGCGCTCTTTCATGTCGACCTCAATGCCGACGGTTTCGGATGTCGTGGTCACATCCGACCAATAGGGCAGCAGGTGACGGTCCTCGAACGGGAAATCGAAAAGGGTGGCCAGCATTTGCGTGGTCAGCTCCTTGGAGACCAGTTCAACCCAGTTGAAAGGTTCGCCAACCGGCAGGCTGTCGAGGATGTTGCACACGCGCTGGCGGATCAGGGCCTCGATATCGCTGAGCTGGCTCGGTGCCACGGCGGGTGAGACGGCCTTGCGCTGGTCGACATGTTTCTGACCATCCATCGAGATGAACATCGGCGTGTCGAAATCCTCCGGCGCATCGCCGATCACGATATCGCGGTTGGAGGAGAAGACCTTGTGGTTGGAATCGACCGCGACAATGTCATTGTAGCGGGTCACCGACCAATACGGCCCGAACGGGCTGTCCGGGCAATAGTGGATCGGGTCTTCCTTGCGCAGGCGGCGGAAATATTCGCCATGGACATTATGCTGGAACAGTTCGGCCAGCGATACGTCGAGTGTTTCCAGCGGCAGGCTGTATGGGTCCGGGATGCCCGGACCGATCTCTTGCGCCGTGTCTGCCATATGTTTCCTCCATGATTATATTTGTTAGGGTACTTACCCTAACATCGCTCCAAGGGCAAGAATTTCACCCGATCCTGCTGGACAGCTGCCTGCCAATCCAGAACACTGCATCGGCATTGAGGAGGCGTCGCACATGAGCCGGATTTTCGGGAAGGTCTGCCAGAATGGTTATGTCGTGCGCGACATCCAGGCCGCGATGACCCATTGGATCGAGGTCATGGGGGTCGGCCCCTGGTTCTATATCGAGAATGTCCAGACCGACTGGTTCACCTATCGCGGCACGCCGTCTGCGGCGCGCATGTCGATCGCGCTGGCCAATTCAGGCGACCTGCAGATCGAGCTGATCCAGCAGCGCAATGAGGCCCCGTCCATGTACAAGGATTTCCTCGATGCCGGGCATGAGGGCCTGCAACACATGTCCTACTGGACGCATGATTATCAGGGCCTCTACGACAAGGCCCTGCAGCTTGGCTACCGGGTTGGCCATGAGGGCCAGATCGGCGGTGAAAAGGGCCGGTTCGCCTATTTCGATACCGAAGCCCATCCCGGCACGGTGATCGAGATTTCCGACATTTCCGGTACCAAGGGGCGCACTTTCGACTATATCCGCAAACAGGCCGAAACCTGGGACGGGCGCGACCCGATCCGCACCCTGGGTTGAGCGGCGGCACGTCATTAGCGCCGCACCGCGACAAGCCTCTTGCCCTTCGCAGCGAGTCCCCCACATTAGCCGACATGAGCAAACACGCTGCCGGTCCTGAAATTCAACGCATGATCGATCTGATCGCGCGCCTGCCCGGGCTTGGCCCGCGCTCGGCCCGGCGCGCCGCCCTGTTCCTGCTCAAGCGACCCGAGGCTTTGCTACGTCCGCTCGGCGAAGCACTGGGCGAGGCGGCAGACAAGATTGAACAATGTGCGACCTGCGGGAATTTCGACACGATGCAGCCATGCGCCGTGTGCCAGGCCAGCGGACGCGATGACGGCCTGCTCTGCGTCGTCGAGGATGTGCCCGACCTGTGGGCACTGGAGCGGGCAGGGGCGTTTCGCGGGCGCTATCATGTGCTTGGCGGGTGCATGTCGGCGCTCGACGGGGTCGGCCCGGAAGACCTGACCATTGGCCTGCTGCTTGACCGGGTGAAGGCGGGTGATTTCCGGGAAATCATCCTGGCGCTGAATGCCACGGTCGATGGCCAGACCACAGCCCACTATATCGCCGAACAGCTTGAAGGGGCCGGGGTCAACGTCACCCGCCTTGCGCATGGCGTGCCGGTTGGCGGCGAGCTTGACCATCTCGATGACGGTACGCTGGCAACCGCGCTACGCTCGCGCCGTGAGGTCTGATCAGTCCAGCTTTTCCAGCCGGTAAACCACACCGTCGAGGTCTGCCGTCGCGAGGTAAATCGCGCTTGGCGTTGACAGCACGTCACGGAAAGGCAGTTGCAGATCATCCAGCAGGTCTTCGGCGCCAACGACATTGCCCGCCGCGTCCAGGTCGACATGGACCAGCTTGTGCCCACGCGGGCCGTTCATGGCCCCGACCAGAAGGTCATCGGCCCAATCCTCGAACCCGGCAGTCTGGACAAGGCTCATCCCCGAAGGCGCGATGGAGGGCACCCATTTGTATAGCGGTTGCTGCATGCCGGGCGCTTCGGTCTTCTCGGTGATTATGGTGCCATCATAGTTGATGCCAAAGGTGATCTTCGGCCAGCCATAATTATTGCCCGGCTCGATCAGGTTGATCTCGTCGCCGCCTTTCGGGCCGTGCTCGTGGGCGAAGACCTTGCCGCGCGCCGCATCGACCACCAGGCCCTGCA
>CBDUKI010000133.1:0-7452 GCA_965367765.1 uncultured Henriciella sp. | reverse complement strand
GATGCCCGGTGGCAGCACATCGGAAGGCCTGGCCATTGCCACCCGCGCCCAAGCCCAGGTGTCAGCCCCTGTCGACGGGCGGATCGAGTTTGCCGGGCCGTTCAGAACTTACGGTCAACTCTTGATTATTTCCACAAGCGATGGCTACCATGTCCTCCTGAGCGGAATGGCGGAATCCTATGTCGGGGTTGGCCAGTCCGTTAAGCGAGGAGAACCGGTGGCGCGCATGACGAATCGCGTCAATCCAGAACCTGAACTCTACATGGAGGTCAGGAAGGACGGAAAGCCGATGAATCCTGCCAGGTGGATGAAAGGCAGCTAGCTGCCGCTGAAGGAGAATGCCGATGAAAGCCATGCTGACCGGAGCTGCAATCGGAGTGGTCCTGGGGGGTGTCGCCGTTGGGGTCACTGCCGGGGCCTGGCCTGAAGCCAAGCCGGATTCGCGCATGGCGACCTATCAGCAGCTCGACCTGTTCACCGAAGTGCTGATGCGTGCCAAGGCCGACTATGTCGAGGAGATCGACGAGGTCGACGCCATCGAATCGGCAATTGACGGCATGCTGGGTTCGCTCGACCCACATTCCAGTTTCCTGTCCCCGGACGATTTCGAGGCCATGCAGGTCACCACATCGGGTGAATATGGTGGTCTCGGCATCGAAGTGACCATGGATGAAGGCTTCATCAAGGTGGTTACGCCGATGGATGACACGCCAGCCAGCCGCGCCGGTATCGAGCCGGGTGACCTGATCTCGGCCCTCAATGGCAAGCCAATCATTGGGCTGAGCATGGATGAGGCCGTCAGCGGTATGCGCGGCGAGCCGGGCACCGGCCTGACCATCACCATCCTACGCACCGGCAGTGAGCCCTTCGATGTCGACCTGACCCGCGAAGTGATCAAGCCGAAATCCGTCAATTGGCGTGTGGTCGACAATGACATTGCCTATTTCCGCGTCACCACGTTCAATGAGCGCACGACCGACCTGCTCGAACAAGCTGCCAGCGAAGCGCGTGACGAGCTTGGCTCGCGCCCGGCTGGCCTCATACTCGACCTGCGCAATAATGGCGGCGGCCTGCTCGACCAGGCGGTGACCGTCACCGACATGTTCCTGTCGGGCGGCGAAGTGGTCTCGACGATTGGCCGACGCGCCGGCGATGTTGCCCGGTACAATGCCCGTTCGGGCGAAGTGTTCCGCAATGTGCCGATTGTCGTGCTGATCAATAATGGCTCTGCCTCGGCTTCTGAAATCGTTGCCGGCGCCTTGCAGGACCGTGACCGCGCAACCGTGATCGGGGTGACCAGCTTCGGCAAGGGTTCGGTCCAGACCGTGATCCCGCTTGGCGGGGAACGCGGGGCGATCCGGCTGACAACAGCGCGCTATTACACCCCGTCCGGCCGCTCGATCCAGGCCACTGGCATTGAGCCGGATATTGAAGTTGCTCAACGCAGGATGAGCGAAGAAGACCTCGAAAAACTGCAGCGCTATACCGAGGCCGACCTGCCGAACGCGCTGGGCAATGAGAACGGCGACAGCCGCCGCGGTCGTCACATTCCCGATGACATGCCGCCGGTCGACTATGATGGCGAGGATTACCAGCTTGACCGGGCGATTGATTTCCTGCGTTCAAGCGCTGCAACGGCGGGCCGCGCGGCGCGCGCCGGTTAACCAGTTCCAAACCCGTCAGGGCAGGGGTGCACGGCCTTTTCAAGGCCGCTGCGACGCCGTGACTCACCTTCTGCCATGCCCCCCATGGCGGGGTCAGAAATCCGGCTAAAGGTTAATCTCGATTTGCCGATTCTTAACCTTTGAGCCGCAATCTCAAGGTTTACGCCAATTGGCTCAGTCAGATTGAGGTTGTCCATGTCAACTCGCACCGCGCGCGATCCATCACCTGTTCGAAGTGCGCTTGTGCATGGTTCCATGGGGGTCCTGACGCTGGCGGGCACGCTCGGCATTGGCGGTGCCGCGATTCACTTTACCGGCGATGCAGATGCCGCCAGCCCGGCCATGCGTGTGGCCCTGTTCGACAATGGCGACCCGGCGACGGTGAACCTGAACCCGCGCCTGCCAGGCCAGGATGTCGCGCGCCCGGCCTATGCTGAAGAGACCCGAACGGCCCCCTCCACGACGGATGAACCCGATCTTGGGGTTGAATATGTCAGCGCCAGCGGAGCTTCGTCCCCGGCAGCGACCATGGCGAACGCGCGTGATGGCGGCATTCGTATCAATGGCCGTACCGTCATGCCCGGCCAGTCATTGAGCCAGGTTCAGGGGCAAGCCGATGGCGGCGCGCCGGTTGCGGCCTCGGCGACCATGACTGCAACACCGCAGGCCAGCACGCCTGCGGCGCCGAGCCAGCCTTATGCCCGCGAATTCGTCAATGCCGATAACCGGCCATCTGTCTCGATCATTGTCGGTGGTTTGGGCATCAATCGTGGCCGTACCAATGCGGCGATCACCGAATTGCCGCCGGAAGTCACGCTGTCCTTCGCGCCGACCACGGTAAATTTGCAAGCCTGGATCAACAAGGCCCGCCGCGCCGGTCATGAAGTGCTGATCGAAGTGCCGATGGAGCCATATGATTATGGCCGCCAGCGCCCGCACCCGCAGGTGCTGCAGGTTGCCGCTGGCACGTCCACCAATGTCCAGCGCCTCGAAACCTATCTGTCGCGCGTGCGCGGCTATACCGGCGTGATGAACTATCAGGGCGGCAAGTTCGCCACCAGTGACGAGGCGGTTCAACCGATCTTTGATATTCTCGAACAGCAGAACCTGTCCTTCTTCGAAGATGGCAGCCTGTCGCGGTCCGTGTTCGAAACCTCCGCCAAACAGGAAAATCTTCGGTTCGGCAAAGCCGGGGCGTGGATTGATGCGCGCCCGGAAGCGGACGAGATTTCCGAACAGCTGATGATGCTGGAAGTTCAGGCCATGGAATCAGGCAGCTCGCTTGGCGTGGGCATGTCCTATCCGATCACGCTGGACATCCTGAAAGACTGGACCAGCCGTCTGGAGGCCAAGGGCATCGTCCTGGCCCCGGCCTCTTATTATGCCAAACCGCTTTCAGGCGCTGGGCAAATCGAAGTTGCCGCTATAGATTCACAAGGGTGAACGAGCCTGTCAGAGACCCTGCGCGCTACCGCGCCAATGTAGGTATTGCCCTGTTTTCTGCAGCCGGGCACGTTTTCCTTGGCCGACGCATCAATGGGCGCGGCCCGTTCCAGTGGCAGATGCCCCAGGGCGGGGTGGATGCAGGAGAAGACCCGGCAGAAGCGGCCCTGCGCGAAATGGATGAGGAGATCGGCGTCGCCCCCAAACTGGTCGACGTGCTCGAGGAAACCGAGGACTGGCTTTATTACGATTTCCCGGCCGAACTGCGCCGTCGCATGGGCGGGCCTTATCTTGGCCAGCGCCAGAAGTGGTTTGCCCTGCGCTTCAAGGGGTCAGATAGCGATGTCCGGCTCGACAAGCACAAGCCTGAATTCGATGCCTGGCGCTGGGCCCCGCTGGCGGATGTGCCGGGCCTGATCGTGCCATTCAAGCGCCCGGTCTATGAAGATGTCGCGCGCCGCTTCCAGCGCTGGAGCGAGCCGGTCGAGACGCCCTAGTCGAGCGCGCCAATATAGGGCAGGCCGCGAAACTTGCCGGCATCGTCCATGCCATAGCCCACCAAGTAGCGGGGCGGGGCATCAAAGGCATAATAGTCAACATTGTCTGGGCCTTCGGGCGCCCATGGCTTGCGGGCCAGCGCACAGGTGACGACTTTCCTCGCCCCCTTGGCAAGGAGGTGAGAGCGGGCAAAGGCCAGGGTCCGGCCTGTATCAAACACGTCATCAATAATCAGCACGCCGCGGCCCTTGACCTCACGGGCAATATCGGCGCGGACCACGACGCGGCCGGAGCTTGTCCGCGCATCGCGATAGCTTTCCAGCCACAGGGCATCGAGATTGGGATGGATGTCCCGCCGCGCCAGCGCTTTCATCAGGTCGCTGGTAAACGGGGTGGCCCCGATCAGGATATTGATCGCGGTCCACTCCCCGGTCAGGTCAGGTGCCAGCCTGTCGGCCAGGTCATCCACCCGCGCCATCAGGTCTTCTTCTGACAGGATAATGTCGATTTTCGGCAGGCTCATCAGCTCGCCCCCTCTGTTCCAGACACTGCCGTATCAGCGGGAACAAAGGAGAGTTCAAGTTCAAATGACTCAAAAGGTGGGTTTTCAACACGTGCTGCAAACCGTGCGGTCGCGCCGGGTGGGATATTGCTCGGGGTGACGCCAGCAAAGGCTTCGGCAATGTCCTCGCCCTGGTCATTCAGGAGTTTGACCCGCACTTGCGGGGCAATCACGTCGCCCCGGGAGATGTTCTGAACCGTGCCGCGCACTTCCAGGATCGGCGTCGTGCCATCAAAGAACCGCTCGGCTTCGGTTTCCAGAAAGGCCAGGTCAAAGCGATTGACCGTCAGGCCGATGGCGGCAAACGTGCTGGCCGATTCGGGCCATTGCTTGACGACCTGTTTGCGAAAGACGACCAGCCCGCTCAACACGGTGGCAAGCACAATGAAAGTTGCCAGCCAGGCCGTCAGCGCCGCGCTGCGGCTCTTGCGGCGTCGGCGTTCGCGCACCTTGGCTCGATAGGCTTCATGTGCCCCAGCCAGGCTGGTAGGTGGTTCGGTAATCCCTTCCGGGCCGACAAACCATGAATGACCGCAGGTCGCACATTTCACCGTGCGCCCACTGTCACCAATTGTTGAGTCTTCTGCGAAATACTGGGTTTCACAGTCCGGACAGGTCAAGATCATGGCTTGGACAATCGCGCAATTCACTGAAATAGTCGATACGAAGATTATTCTAATTCAAAGGCTTTTACATGTCCCGCTTTGGCCTTGATCTGGATGACGAACCTGCCGTTCGCATGGATGGCGTGAACCTGCGCTATGACCGCACGGGCGAAGTGCTCAGCGAGATCGACCTGGTGCTCAAGCGCGGCTCGTTCAGCTTCCTGACCGGCCCGTCCGGTGCGGGAAAGTCCTCCCTGCTGAAGCTGCTCTATCTCGCCCATTCGCCGACCCGCGGCGTTGTGCGCCTGTTCGGGCAGACCACGGACAGCCTGAAACGCAAGCAGCTGGCGGCCCTGCGCCGACGCATTGGCGTTGTCTTCCAGGAGTTTCGCCTGCTCGATCACCTGACCGCGTTCGAGAATGTCGCTCTGCCGCTGCGCGTCGCCGGGCGCAAGCAGGACACGTATCGCGCCGAGGTCATCGACCTGTTGCGCTGGGTTGGCCTGGGAGAGCGTACCGAGGCCCTGACCCCGTCCCTCTCAGGCGGGGAGCAGCAGCGTGTAGCGATTGCCCGCGCCCTGATCAACAAGCCGGACCTGCTGATCGCCGACGAGCCGACCGGCAATGTGGATCCCGATATGGGGCGGCGCATCATGCGCCTGTTCTCGGAGCTGAACAAACGTGTCGGCACGACCATTCTCATCGCCACGCACGATCTCACCCTGGTCAATGAATTTGACGCCCCGGTATTGCGTCTGAGCGATGGTATCCTGGCGCGCGAACGGGGCGATGGAGGCACGCGATGAGCCGTGAAACCCCGCTCCTGCCGATCAGTGATGCACGCGAGGCGGCGTTGTTCTTTGTCGTTGGTGCCCTGTGTTTCCTGGCCGCCCTTGCCGCCCTGACCACGCGCGGCACCTATACCGCGGCCAAGGCCTGGGGCGCGCAGATTGAAGGCGAGGTCACCATCCAGCTGCGCGATATCGACCGGCGCGCGGCTGAAACGGCGTCTGACATGGTGGCAGGCCTGCCGGGGGTCAAATCGTCTCGCCTGATGAGCCCGCAAGAGGTTGACGAGGCGCTTGAGCCGTTTTTCGGCACTGGCGGCATGCCTGCCGGTCTGCCCCGCCCGTTGATCATCGTGGTCGAGGCCTTGTCCGATGACGGCACCTTGCTGGCCCCGCAGATCAAGCGCGCCCTTGATGACCAGGGGCTGGACGCGGTTGTCTCGTCCAATTGGCAATATTCAGATGATGTCGAAGACCTGCTCGGTGTACTGCGGGTCATCGCGCTTGGGATCGTTGTCCTGCTGTCGGCCACGGCGATCGCCGTGATTGCTTTTGCCACCCATGCCGCCTTGCTGGCGCGGCGCGATATTGTCGATGTCCTGCACCTGTCGGGCGCCGAGGACCGTTACATTGCCGGCCTGTTTGAGCGACGCTTCTGGGTGCTCGCCCTGAAGGCCGGGGCAGGCGGGGCGACAGCGGCGCTGATGGTCACCGCCCTGATTGTCTTCTCCGGGTCGAGCGCCGGTGAAGTCGAAGCGCAGTTATTGCCGCGCTTAAGTCTTGATTTTTGGGACTTGTTGATCCTTTTGGTGACGCCAGTCGCGGCTGGGTTGGCCGCGCGCATGGCGGCCCGCCTGACCGTCATGGCGAGCTTGAAGGAAACCCTGTGAATCTGATCCGATCCATCCTGTTCTTCCTGTGGCTGTACGGCACCATGACCGTCGTCGCGATTGCCGGCCTGCCGACCATGCTGATGCCGCGCCGTGCGGTGCTGGCCGTGCTGAAACTCTATTCGCGCCTGGTCGTCATCGGCTTGCGGTTCATCATGGGCATCAAGGTCGAGTTTCGCGGCCTTGAGAACATTCCCGAAGGCCCGTTCATCATGGCGGGCAAACACCAGGCCATGCTTGATGTGTTCATTCCCTTCCTGATCTTTGATGATCCGGTTGTGGTGATGAAGAAGGAGCTGCTCTGGTATCCGGGGCTTGGCTGGTATTCCTGGCGTGCCAACATGATTGCGATTGACCGCGAGGGCACTTCGCGGACCATGAAGGCGCTGCTGAAAGCGGCGAAGGAACGCGTCCCGGTCGGCAAGGGCCGCCAATTGGTGATCTTCCCGGAAGGCACGCGCAAACTGCCTGGGGAGGCACCTGACTACAAGCCCGCCGGTATTCGCGCGCTCTACAAGGCGTTGGACCTGCCAATCGTGCCGGTCGGCACCAATTCTGGCCTGTGCTGGCATGCGCGCGGCATTCGGCGCACGCCCGGCACGGCGGTTTATGACCTCCTGGCACCGATCCCGCCCGGTATGGCGCAGAAGGAAATGATGGCGACCCTGCAGGACGTGATCGAGACCAGTTCTGCCGCGCTTCTGGCCGAGGCCCGCGCGGCCCGGGCCAAAGGCGCGTGAGCGCGCCGCACCCAGACGACATAAAAGCTGCCTGTGAAAAGCTGGCCGAGGCCGATCCGGTCCTGGCGGCGGCGTATGGCGTGATCGGTGTACCAACCTGGCGCAGTGCCCCAGCCCGTTTCGAGACGCTGGCCCGCACGGTGACTTTCCAACTGATCTCGACCCGCGCGGCCGATGCGATCTGGGCGCGGACACAGGCCTGTCTGGGCGGGGATGTCCGACCGGAAACCCTGCTCGACTGTGAGATTGACGCCTTGCGCGC
>CBDUKI010000132.1:0-7472 GCA_965367765.1 uncultured Henriciella sp. | reverse complement strand
GCCAAGCCGGCGGCCATGATAGGCCACACCCTGAGCATGGTTGCCAGCCGAGGCCGCAATCACCCCGGCCTTCTTGTCGGCATCATTCAGGCGCGACAGCTTGTAGAGTGCACCGCGCTCCTTGAAAGCGGCGGTGAACTGGTGGTTCTCGAACTTCACCCAGACTTCCGCACCGGTGATTTCCGACAGGGTCTTGGAATGCTGCGTCATGGTGCGCACGATCTGACCATCCAGTACGCAGGCGGCGTCTCGGACATCCTCAATCGTAAGCGGCAATTTGTCAGTCATGGCCCTGCTCCCTATACACTCGCGCGCAGTCCTATCTGGACTTGGGCGAAAATCAAACCTTCCATTCGCGCAAGCCAGGTATTACAGGCCACCGCATGAGCAAAACCTCGAAGGATCTGGTCGTTATTGGCGCAATCATGGGCGCGCATGGCGTGCGCGGCGATGTCCGGGTGAAAAGCTTCACCGGCGCGCCTGACGCCCTGTTCGACTATGCGCCTTTCCTGGACGAGGCTGGGCAGGTCCTGCTCGACCCGAAATCAGCCCGCCCGGCCAAGGATCACTTTATCGTCACGCCGGTGCACCCGAAGCAGAAGGAAGCCTGGGATGCTCTCAAAGGCACGCGCCTGCATATCCCGCGTGCGCGCCTGCCCGAGCCGGAGGAGGACGAGTTCTATATCACCGAACTCATCGGCCTGACCGCCCAGGGCGAAGACGGCGCGATCATCGGCAAGGTCAAGGCCGTGCTCGACCATGGCGCAGGCGACCTGCTGGAGATCGCCCCGAAGCATGGCGGCAAGAGCGTGCTGGTGCCGTTCACCCTAGCCGATGTGCCCGATGTCAGCTTGAGCGCCGGAACGGTAACCCTGGCCACGTACGACATCTGGGCCGATGACAGCCCACCAGAGGGCGAAGGCTGAGCCGCTACGGGCTGACCGGGCCTATTCCTCGACCAGGACCCGTTCCGGTTTGCCGGCAACATGGACGCGAAACACGATGGCACGGGCACCATCCGGGCCGCCGCGCGGCGAGTGGACCGCCTCTGGCGGAATGACATAGGCATCCCCGGCCTTGAGTATCTGATCCGGTTTGCCTGCTTCGACATGTACCGCATAGCCTTCGATCACATAGACGAATTCCTCGCCCGGATGATAGTGGCGCGGCACGGTCGCATTCGGCGGAATGATGACATCTGAAATGATCACTTCCAGCCCCTCAGCCGCAGAGATCGGAGCCGTCAGCATCATATTGGAGCCCGGTGGCAGGTCCACATGCCGGCCCATCTCATCATGGGCATGGTCGGCCATGCCGCCCGAATGCCCGTGAGCGCAAGCGCCCAGGCCAAGGGCCAACAGGCCCGTCATCAATGTGCGCATTATCCTTGCCTCCCTCTCAATCGAGAGGCAGAGAAAACCTCGGCCCGGGGCATTTGTCCATGCTTTCAGGGCCTAGGCGAACGCCGCCTCAGCGCCGGATGCGGTCAGGAAAGCGGTCAGGCCTGCCGCGTCCTTGGCAGCCTCGACAGCTGTACTGACGGATTTGAAGGCCCGCGCAGCATAGTGCTGGGTCACCTGCTCATAGGGCTTACCGTCAATTTTCACGCTGGTACGTTCGGCCTTGTCGGCGGCGGCGTCCATATTGGCCTTTGCCCAAGGCAGATAGGTTACCGCCACTTCGTCACGGAACAAGGGCAACAGGGTGTCTTCCAGCTCCCCCAGTGGCTTGAACGGGCCACCAGCTTTCGGGGCATCCATGAATTCGCTCCACGCCACCACGAAAGGCGCATGGGCCTGCAGCCAGGCGGCAGGCGTCGGGTCCATAAGGAATTGCTGCACCTGACCGGCCAAGGCAAAATCGGCGGCAGACGGACGCCCGCCAAACAGGAAGAGCGAGTTCTCCAGGTGTGCGTTCAGCAGCGTGAAGAAACGCTCGAAAGACGGCTTGAGCGTTTTCTCGTTCTTCTTCTCGATGCCGACCAGCGGCAGGCGCTCGCGCATCCGCTTGATGATCTGGTCACGGGTCTTCTTCTTGGCGCGTGGCAGGTCCTCGCCCAACAGCTGTTCCATGGTGCGATCACCCGCCAGCTCGCGGTCTGGCTTCTGGCCCCAGCGATTGAAGAACATCAGCTTGTTCAGCCACTCATCGGCATAATCTTCCAGGATCAGTGCCAGCGCGGCGCAGGCCGGATCATCCGGCACGGCAGACGGTTCGGCAAAGTCAGCTTCCAGCGTCGCGATGATGCTGGTCGAATCCTGATTGGCCGGGCGATTTGGCGAGACCAGCAATGGCACGGTCGGCACCTTGGCCAGGGCGGCAAACTCTTCCTCTGTTGCCGCAGACCGGCCAACCCATTCATAATCCACGCCCTTGTAACGCAGGAAGGAACGGACTTTGACCGAATATGGCGAGGTTTCTGCCCCGAACAGGCGATATGCAGACATGGCGTTTTCAATCTTTCATCTGTGCAAGGCGCTGATCTAAGCCAACTCGCCTGCACTGCCAAGCCATCAAGAACCGTCCCCCTGACGTGGCGTCGTACCTGTTCAAACCCGGATATTTATCTCACAGTCACGGCAAAACAGGTGACCGGGCTTCATCCGGCACCCAGATAACCGGAGGAAGAACATGAAAGCAGCCGTGATGCGCGAGCCCCTGGCCCCCTTGTCGATTGAGGAGGTCGCCATTTCCAAGCCGGGTCCACGAGAGGTTCTCGTCCGCGTCAAGGCGGCTGGCGTCTGCCACTCTGACGTGCATTTCTGGAGCGGGGCCTTTCCGGTCGAAACCCCGGTCATCCTCGGTCATGAAAGCGCTGGCGTGGTTGAGCAGGTCGGCTCCATGGTCAGCCATGTCAAACCCGGTGATCATGTCATCTCCATCCTGTCGCCGTTCTGCGGCACCTGCGAATACTGCCTGACCGGCCACATGTCGGTGTGTCACACCATGCATGGCGACCAGTTCCAGCGTGGCGAGGAAGAAGAGCCACGCCTTGCCCTCGGCGGCGCGCCCGTCAAGCAATACCTGCAACTCTCATCCTTCGCCGAACAGATCCTCGTGCACGAAAACACGCTGTGCAAGATCGACCCGGAAATGCCAATGGACCGCGCCTGCCTGATCGGCTGTGGGGTCATTACGGGCGTTGGCTCGGTGTTCCATTCTGCGCAGGTCGAGCCAGGTTCGACCGTCGCGGTGATCGGTTGCGGCGGGGTTGGCCTGTCGACCATCAATGGCGCCGCAATTGCCGGGGCTTCACGCATCATCGCGGTCGACCTGGCGGATGAAAAACTCGAAATGGCGAAAAAATTCGGGGCCACGGACGTGGTCAACCCGACCAAGGGCGATGCGGTTGAGCAGGTCCAGGCCCTGACCGGCGGCGGCGTGCACTATGCGTTCGAGGCGATCGGCCTGAAACAGACTGCCGAACAAGCCGTCGCCATGCTGCGCCCGCGCGGTCTGGCCACGGTCATCGGCATGATTGCGCCTGGGGTGAACATCGAAGTGCCCGGCATCGGCTTCATGGTTCAGGAGAAACGCCTGCAGGGCGCACTGATGGGCTCCAACCGGTTCCGCGTCGACTTTCCGCGCCTGATCACGCTCTACCAGCAGGGTCGCCTGCATCTCGACGACCTCGTGTCGGACAGGATCGGGCTGGATGGCCTGACCGCCGCGATGCAGAACCTGCATGACAACAAGGCCACCGTCGCGCGTCAGGTCGTGGTTTTCGACTAGCAACTGACAAAAGCTGAAAAGCCAGTATGGTCGCTTCCGAGCCGGATAACCGGACGCATCGGAGGAACCAGAACATGTCTACACGTCCACTTGCCCTGATCGCCGCCATGGCCACCCTGCAATTCGGAGCGGCCTGCGCCCAGACGGACAAGACTGCCCTGGCCGTGCCTGATGACCATGCCGAGCGGGCGCGCGCGATCTATGAAAAGGTGATTTCCATCCGCACGGCGCGCGGACAGGAGAAGGTGCCCGAAATGGTCGCCTTCCTGGTTGGCGAGCTGAAAGCGGCCGGGTTCACGGATGAAGACATTCAGGTCACCGACTATGACAGCGCGGGCGAGCACACGCAGGGTCTGATGGTCACCTATCGCACGCCGGGCAAACCGGTCGAGCAGCCCATTGTCATTCTCGGTCATATGGATGTCGTCGATGCCCTGGCCAAGGACTGGGAACGCCCGCCCTTCAGCCTGGTAGAGGAAGATGGCTACTTCTTCGGGCGCGGCACGATGGACAATAAATATGGCATCACCAACCTGGTCTCGACCTTCATCCGCCTGAAGAAGGAAGGCTGGGCACCCAATCGCGATATTGTCCTCGCCTTCTCTGGCGACGAGGAAACGGGCATGATTTCCACCCGTGCCCAAGCCAGCTATGTGGCGCAAAATATCGACCCTGAATTCGTGCTCAATTCCGATGCCGGTGGCGGCGTGATCGGCGATGACGGCCAACCACTCTTCTACCGGGTACAGGGCGCGGAGAAGACCTTCGCAACCTTCGAGTTGACCATTACAAATCCAGGCGGGCACTCCTCCCGGCCACGCGCCGACAATGCCATCTATGAGCTCGCCGAAGCATTGCGCCGGATCGAAGCCTACAAGTTCCCGGTGCGCTCAACCGAATTGACCCGGGCCTATTTCAAGGCATCCGGCGCGGTTACGCCCGGATCGCTGGGCGAGGCAATGGTCGCCTTTGCCGACAATCCCGAAGACGAAGCCGCGATTGACGCCCTGCGCGCCAACCCGTCCACTGTCGGGACAACAGGCACCACCTGTATCGCCACGATGCTGCGCGCGGGCCATGCCGAGAACGCCTTGCCGCAATCAGCCACCGCAACGGTGAATTGCAGAATTTTCCCGGGTGTCGGCGCGGCGGCGACGCAAGCAAAGCTGACTGAAATCGTCGATAATGACGCGGTTCAGTTCAATCTGATCACGGATGTGACGGAAAGCCCGGAATCAAAGCTTCGCCCGGATGTGCTGTCAGCCATCGAAAGTTCGCTCGCCGCGCGGGGCCTCGACGTACCGGTTATTCCGTACATGGAATCTGGCGGCACGGATGGCATGCATTATCGTACGCTGGGCTATGACACAGTGGCGATTTCCGGGGCCTGGATGAACCCGGCGGACATGTACGCCCACGGCCTGAATGAGCGACTGCCGGTTGCGGCCTTCTATGGCGGGCTGAACCATTGGTATGTCATCTTGCAGGATCTGGCCGGTGAGGGGTAGGACGTGAACGATCTCGCTCGCCTCTCTGAAGCTCAGCCTTTTGCGCGCCTGCTCGGTATCAAGATCCTGGAAGCCTCAGCGGAACGGGTGGAGGGAGAACTTCTCATCCGGGAAGAATTGTGCACCACGAGCGGAACCATGCATGGCGGCTGCATGATGAGCTTTTGCGATGTGCTGGGCGCAACCGGGGCCTGGTTTTCCCTGCCCGAAGGAGCGAAAGGCACAACCACAATTGAGAGCAACACAGCCTTCCTGAGCGGGCCACCAGCCGGCACGCTCGTCACCGGTGTCTCGACGCCGGTGCGCAATGGCAAACGGCTCGCCGTGTGGCAAACCGTCGTCACCGATCCGGAGGGTAAGAAGGTCTGCCTCGTCACCCAAACGCAATTGGTGCTGTGATAATGCAGCGCCGCTTGCCGCATCGGGCGGCGCTCGCTATCGAAGCGAGATGACTAAGTCGGCCACAATCCTCGCTTATAGCGACAAGCTGTTTACCCCTTCGGAGAGTTTCATCCCGCGGGGCTACAGCGCCTTTTCTGAGCTCAAGCCGATCTATATCGGCCACAAGATCAACGGTCCGGTGCCCGAAGGGGCCGAAGTGATCGAGCTTGGCCCCCTGCATGGCTTTGGCGGGGAAGCGGCATTCAAGCAATTCGGGGCGATTTCCGGCAAACTGGAAAAGACGCTGCGCGCGCTAAACCCCATTGCCATCCACGCTTCTTTCGGCAAGTCCGGCGCCTATGCCTTGCCGCTGGCGAAAAAGTTGAACCTGCCGCTGGCGGTGACCTATTACGGTGGGGACGCCACCAAGAAGACCAATACCAAGAACAGCGTCCTGCGCGTCTATAACCGCCGCCGCGCGAAACTGTGGCGCGAGGCTGACCTGATCCTGCCATGCAGCGATTTCATCCGCCGCGAATTGCTGGCCAAGGGCGCGCCAGATGACAAGATGGTGGTCCATCACAACACAGCCGACCCGGCCAGGTTCCAGCCCGGCGAAAAACGCGACCTGGTCGTCTTTGCAGGGCGCTGGTCGCCCAAGAAGGGCATCGACACGCTGATAGATGCGCTGACCCGGCTTGGCCCGGCGCTCGACGGCTGGACCGTGCGCCTGTGCGGCAACAAGCCGGAAGGCGAACGCGACAGTTTCGAACAGGGCCTGCACGACAAGCTGGCCGCCTCTGGCCTCAAGGTCGAGCTGGCTGGCTGGGTGCCCGCCGATGACATGCCGAAACACTGGGCTGAGGCGCGTATTGCCTGCATCCCGTCCAAGCGCGCGCCATCAGGCGATGCCGAAGGCCTGCCCTTGGTCTGTATCGAGGCGATGCTGTCTGGCTGCGCCCTGGCCGCCACCCGCCATGCCGGGATCACCGAATGCGTCAAGGAAGGCGAGACCGGCTTTCTTGTCGATGAAGGAGACGCCGAGGGTCTTGCGAACGTCCTGCACACGATGCTGACCGACCGCGACCAGACCGCCCGAATGGGCTATGAGGGCCGCGCCTTCGCCATGGACAGCTTCAACCTGCAGAAGCAGAGCAAGAAGCTGGAAGGCTATCTGCTGGACCTCGCAGCCAGGTCCGCGTGAAGCACAGGTTCACGAACACGCCGCGAAGCGCCAGCTATTCGGCATGGTGCCATCCATCAGAGAGATGACAGCTTCCAACCGGCCATCGCTCAGGCGCTGATAGGTGATCTTCTGGGGATAGTCGTGTTCGCGATTGGCAAAGCTGATCATTGTCTCACCCCTTGTCTGCTCAGCAAAGTCTGACGGGCCAATGCCGCGCGGATAGGCCGAGAATACATAGGCATCGCCTTTAAGTTCGATCCGGGTCTGCTCAAAGAACACGATGTCTTCGTCCTGAAAGGTCACGCTGCTGCCGAACAGAATGTCGGGCCCTTCCCCCTGCCAGCGCTCGCGCGTGCCGTTCTGCGTTTCCCAGCAGCCTTCCAGCCAGCTCAGCGGATAGGTCGCCTGTGGTTGTGTTGACGCCCTTTCCGGCAAGGCCTGACACGCCGTTAGCCCCGCCAGCAGACCCACATATCTGAACATCTTCATGCCCGCCTCCTGCATCCGTTCAGCGACAATCCACTATGCCACAGGACGCAAAATAGAAAACGCCCCGGACCGTTCTGGCCCGGGGCGCTGATAATCAGGGGAAGTGCCAGCCTTAGGCGGCGGACTTGTCATCCTTGATCAGTTTAGGCTTGGCCTTTTGCGGCGCACCGATGGCA
>CBDUKI010000131.1:0-7542 GCA_965367765.1 uncultured Henriciella sp. | reverse complement strand
GGGACGGAATTCTGGGTCAGGAGATGTGCACCGCCGGCCAGAAGCCCCGTCCAGGCGATCGAAAAAGTGATAAACCAAAGCACGCTCATGGTCTTCAGGTCCTGTCTTTTGCCTCAGCAGCATTGATAATGGCGTCAAGTTCGGCCAGCTCCCCATCCGATAGGTGAGGGCTTTCCGCGAACAGCGCGGCCGGGATCGGGCCATCCATGTCCAGAACCTTGCGGGCAAGGTGGCGCACCAGCCCGCCCAGTGTCTCGACCCGGTCGAGCAGCGGTTCGAACGTCACCGGATCGACATCACCATTGCGCGCGACCCAGCCCTTCGCCTCCATACGTCCTAGCACGGTTCGGGTCGTTGAAAGCTGCCAGTCCTGGGATGGACCGACCGCCTCATGCAGCTGGCGCGCTGTCTGCGGCCCGCTGTTCCAGAGGTGTTTCAACAAGACGAGTTCGGAAGGATTAGGATTGGACATGGATTTTCCCTGTAACGCTGCACACACAAATGTTACAGGTGTAATCGTAAGCTTGTCAATAAATTCAGGCTGTGGCGCAGGCCAGCGGTTGCGCCGGAAGGGTGTTTCATGTATCCGAGCCGCTTCAAGAAAGGACGGCGCAAGGTCGTACCTGTCAGGTAGTCACCACAATGTGGCGGACTTCAGGGCGAAAGGAAGTAAAATGTCAGATCAAATTACGTTGAATGTAACCGTGCGCGAACGCACTGGTAAAGGCGGCGCTCGCGAAGCGCGTCGCATGGGCCTGGTTCCAGGTGTGTTGTACGGCGGTGGTGAAAACCCGGTTGCGATCAACCTGAAGAAGAACGAAGTCCTCAAGGCGATCAACACCGGGACGTTCCTGGCCTCGACCGTGACCCTGTCTCACGAAGGCAAGAAGCAGCTGGTGATCCCGCAGGCGATCCAGATGCACCCGGTTACGGACCAGCCGGAGCATGTAGACCTGTACCGCGTCAAGCGTGACCAGATCATCACCGTTGAAGTGGCCGTCCACTTCGTCAATGAAGAGCTGTCACCTGGCCTGAAGAAGGGCGCAGCCCTGAACGTCGTGCGCCACGCAGTTGAACTGAACGTGCGCGCCGACAGCATTCCGGAATCCCTGGAAGCTGACCTGAAAGGCCTGGACATTGGTGACAATGTGAAGATTTCCAACATCACCCTGCCAGAAGGCGCAACGCCAACGATTACCGATCGTGACTTCACGATTGCCTCTGTTGTCGGGCGTGGCATTGCCGCCGATGACAGCGCCGAGGATGAGGATGCGCCAGAAGCAGATGAGGTTGAGGCCATCAACCAGTCTGGCGACGACGAAGAATAGTGATCAAGGCCATTGGCCGATGGATAGCGGGATGGCTGACTGGCCGTCCCGCTATTTTTATGGCTGATAGGGGCGAGGCCGAAAACGGGGAAAACATCGTGCATATTCTGGTTGGGCAGGGAAATCCGGGTGCAAAATATGCCCGCAATCGCCACAATCTCGGTTTCATGGTCATGGATGCCATCGCGTCTGATCATGGCTTCGGGCCGTGGCGGTCAAAATTCTCCGGCCAGGTCTGCGAAGGCACGGTGGCGGGGCAGAAAGTCCTGCTGATGAAGCCAGAGACTTTCTATAACGAGACGGGCCACGCGGCGCGCGCCGCCGCGCAGTTCTACAAGGTGGCCCCGGAAAATATCACCGTCTTTCACGACGAGATTGACCTTGCGCCCGGGCGGATGCGGGTCAAGCGTGGCGGCGGGCACTCCGGCAATAATGGGATCCGTTCGATGATTGCCCATCTTGGCGGGGACTTTCGGCGTATCCGCCTGGGGGTTGGTCATCCAGGCGACAAGTCGCGTGTGATGCCTTACGTCCTGGCTGACTTCGCAAAGGCAGACCTCGACTGGCGTGACCGTTTGATCGAGGCATGCTCACGGGCCTTGCCGCTGGCCCTAAACGAGGCTGACGAGCGCTACCAGACCGAAGTGATGCGCCTCGCCCCAGCCCCGAAGCACGACCCCAAACAGGCGAAATAGGTCTTATTCGGAGGTGTCGTCGATGATTGGCCCGGTCGGCTCTAGCGTGCCGATGGGGCACATCATGCGCTCTCCATTCGGGCATTCGAAAATGAATTGCGGCCTGGCATTGGCAACGCCGATTGGCTCGGTCGTCGAGCGTGAGAGATAGCTGGCCAGAAACAGGCCAGCGATCCCGACAAAGATCAGCGCGAGCAGAGCCCGGTCACCGCTTGTCGCAGTCGATGCCGAGTGCGTCGGCGCTGGGGTGACGGGCGCTGGCTGTGCCAGTGGGCTGGACGGCGGAGTGGGTTGAGGGCGCTGCGGCGCGTGATCAGGGGTGTCGGGCCTGGCTGATCTGGGTTTGATAGCCATGGCCATTGGGTCATCTGGATGCGCGGCCAGCCATGCCGCCTTGCCCGCCGTGTCACGCGGTGCCAGGGCCAGCCAGTCGCGCAGGCCAGTGCGGTTAACAAGTGTGCCAAGATCCTCGATCAGGTCGAGCAGGCCATTGGGGATGCGTTTCGGGCCCATGCCGGCCAGGGCGTAGCGGTGGTCATTGGCAAAGGGTTCACTGGGCAGTGTTTTGTCGAGTGAGGCCTGAACCAGGCCGTCAGCGCGCGCGCGGGCCTGGTCGGCCATGATGTGCAGCCACTCACTGTCAGCATCAGACCTGTCGCAGGCGGTCTTGGACCAGATGATCAGGATAGTGGCGGCTTCAGTGGCTTCCTTGATGTCACGTGCTGTTGGCGTGGTGTGCGTGCGGGTCCTGGCATGGCGCACCTTGAATTTCAGTGCGCGCAAGCGGCGAACCAGAATATCCGTGCGGTCCCGGTCGCTCATCGTGGATGCCACAAAGATGTCGTAACGCACCTGTTTCACTCCCCATCACCTGTCAGATTAGCTATTTCCACCCGTTTGAACACCGGATTCCATTAACAGGCGACAAAAGCCCCTGTTTTTCGTCTCAAAATGCGCTAAGCGGCGCAGGATCGAATACCTGGAGAAAGCATCATGGGCTTCAAGTGCGGAATTGTCGGGCTGCCAAATGTCGGAAAGTCGACCCTGTTCAACGCGCTCACGCAAACCGCCTCGGCGCAGGCGGCAAACTATCCGTTCTGTACCATTGAGCCGAATGTCGGTGATGTCGCCGTGCCTGAGCCGCGCCTCGGCGTCCTGGCCGGGATTGCCGGCTCCAAGGAAATCCTGCCCGCGAAGATGAATTTCGTCGACATTGCGGGCCTGGTTGAAGGTGCGTCCAAGGGGGAGGGCCTGGGCAATCAGTTCCTCGCCAATATTCGCGAAACTGACGCGATCATCTACGTCCTGCGCTGCTTCGAGAATGATGACATCACCCATGTCTCAGGCCGCATCGACCCGCTGGCCGACCTTGAAGTGGTTGAGACCGAATTGATGCTGGCAGACCTGGAAAGCCTGGAAAAGCGCCGCGCCAACTGGATCAAGAAGGCCAATTCAGGTGACAAGGAGGCCAAGGCACAAGTGGTGCTGATCGATCTTGCCCTGAGCGAGTTGAACGAAGGTCGCCCGGCCCGCCGCGCCAAGGTCGATGCCGATGACCGCAAGGCCTGGAACATGCTGCAATTGCTGACCGCCAAGCCGGTGCTTTATGTCGCTAATGTCGATGAAGACAGTGCGGCGACAGGCAATGACTATTCCCAGCGAGTGCTCGACTATGCGGCCGAAGAGGGCTCGCAAGCCGTCGTCATCTCCGCCCAGATCGAGGCAGAAATCTCGCAGCTCGAAGATGAAGAGCGTGATGAATTCCTCGAGACTCTGGGTCTGGAGGAACCGGGTCTCAACCGGCTGATCCATTCCGGGTACAAGCTGCTCGGCCTGCGCACCTATTTCACGGTCGGCCCGAAAGAGGCGCGTGCCTGGACCATCCATGTTGGCGATACGGCGCCGCAAGCGGCTGGCGTTATCCATGGTGATTTCGAAAAGGGTTTCATCCGTGCCGAAACGATTGCCTACGATGAGTTCGTTGCCTGCAATGGTGAAGCCGGGGCCAAGGAAGCCGGCAAGATGCGCGCCGAAGGCAAGGACTATGTTGTGCAGGACGGAGACGTCATGCATTTCCGATTTAACGTCTAGGCGCTTGTCTTATATTGAGTTCTTGCTATGTTCTGTGTCGAATCGCGCGAGACTGTACTTCATGCAACCGCTTATCCAGATCGGTCAGGTCGGCCTTGACCTTATCCATGTCATCACCCTGCTGGCCTGCCTTGGCTTTGCCGTAGGGCTCTACCTTGTGAATGATCGGCGCGCAGGCCTACAGACACGCGTCACCTCCGCCGAGACTGAAGTCGACGTGCTTGACGAAAAACTGGAAACCCAGCGGGCCATGGCCGAAGAGGCGCGTCTGGAACTGGCTGAGTTACGCGGGCAGGCGGCCAAGGATCGTGAACAGTTCAGCGAAATCGCCCAGGGCGTGATGGCGCAGGCCCAGAAACAATTCCTGAACCTCGCTCGTGAGAATTTCGAGAAGCACAATGAAATGGCCAAGGGCGACCTGGCCAAACTGGTGCAGCCGATCGGCAAGACGCTTGATGAGTTTGGCAAACGCGTCGGTGAGATTGAGAAAGTGCGGGCCGAAGACAAGTCGGTGATCCAGGAACAGGTCAAGGCCATTGGCGAAAGCCTGCATCGCAACACCGCCGAAACAGGCAAACTGGTCAACGCGCTGGTCGCGCCGAAAGGTGGCGGGCGCTGGGGCGAGATGACCTTGCGCAATGTCATGGAACAGGCCGGACTGTCCGGCCATTGCGATTTTAACGAACAGGTCAATGACCAGACGGAGCAGGGTCGCCAGCGCCCGGATGCGGTGATCCACCTGCCGGGCGGGCGCCAGATCGTGGTCGATTCAAAGGTCTCCCTTGATGCCTATATGGCCGCGGCCAGTACGGGCGATCCGAACGAACGGGCGGTGCAGCTGAAAGCCCATGCCGGCAGCGTCCAGCGCCATATCGATACGCTGGCCTCGAAACGCTATCAGGACAATCTCGATGAGCGGGTTGATTTTGTCGCCATGTTCATCCCTGGCGAAAACTTCTTTGCCGCAGCGCTGAAACACTCGCCCGATCTGCTCGAACGCGCCTATTCAAAGAATGTCATTGTCACCACGCCGTCGACCCTGATCGGTCTGGCCAAGACCGTGTCCTATGTCTGGCGCCAGGAGAAGATGACCGAGAATGCTCGCGAAGCTGCCAAGCTCGGCGAGTTGTTGCATGAGCGTATTGCCGTTCTGGCCGGGCATATGGAACGGCTGGGCAAATCTCTGAACGGGGCTGTGGATAATTATAACAAGGTCTCCAGCTCGTTCGATAAGCGGGTCTTGCCGACCATGCGCAAGTTCGAGGACCTGTCGATTGCTTCGCCGGACAAGACCATTGCAGAACCGCGCCGCATCGAGACGACTGCGGACACGTCTTCCGGCCTTGCCGAGCTTGAACTCAAGGGTCCGAAGACGGGCAAGGAAGAGGCCGCCTGATCACCTGACTTATTGACCTTTTGGCTGCGCCTACATACCTAGTGACCATGGCTATTCGTGAGATACTGACCGTTCCTGATCCGCGCCTCAAAGAGGTGTCCAAACCCGTTGAGGGTGGGGTCACCGATGAATTGCGCGCGCTGATGGATGACATGCTGGAGACCATGTATGACGCGCCTGGCATCGGGCTGGCCGCGATACAGATCGGGGTGCCATTGCGGGTGATCGTGATGGACCTGGCGCGTGAGGGCGAAGAGCCCCAGCCGCGCTATTTCGTCAATCCGGAAATCCTGCCGCTGACCGAGGACAAGGCCCCCTACGAGGAAGGCTGCTTGTCAGTGCCTGACGTGTTCGAGGAAATTGACCGCCCGACCGAGTGCCGGGTGAAATATCTCGACTATGACGGCAACCCGGTTGAAGAGGTCGCCACGGGCATGTTTGCCGTCTGCATCCAGCATGAGATGGATCATCTGGAAGGCACGCTCTTCATCGACTACCTGTCGCGCCTGAAGCGCCAGCGCGCCGTTGACAAGGTCAAGAAAGCCAAGCGCCAGAAAGCCATGTCTGCAGCCTGAGCCGCGACAGGGCTTTATTCCCAGCGCGAGCCGCGATAGACCGCCGCCATGACTAGACCGTTGCGCATCGCCTTCATGGGCAGCCCTGACTTTGCCGTTCCTGTGGTCACTGCCCTGCAGGCAGCTGGCCACGAGGTTGCCTGCGTCTATTCCCAGCCGCCACGTCCCTCCGGGCGCGGAAAAAAGCTGCGTCAGACACCCGTACATGCCTGGGCGGAGACAGCAGGGATAGAGGTGCGTACCCCGCGTTCGCTGAAATCTGCCGAGGAACAGGCGGCCTTCGCGGCGCTTGACCTCGATGCCGCCGTGGTTGTGGCCTATGGCCTGATCCTGCCCCAGGCCGTGCTTGATGCCCCGCGCCTTGGCTGCATGAACATGCACGCCTCTTTATTGCCGCGGTGGCGGGGGGCGGCGCCGATACATCGGGCGATCATGGCGGGGGACAAAGTGACCGGCGTACAGGCGATGATGATGGAAGCGGGGTTGGATACCGGCCCGGTCCTGGCCAGTGCGCAAACAGAGATCACGCCCGAGGATACGACCGGCTCGCTGCATGACCGTCTGGCGGGCATGGCGGCCGAGCTGGCCGTGACGGCGCTGGCCGGACTGGCCGATGGTTCGCTGACCCCGCAGGCACAGGCCGAAGCGGGCATTACCTATGCGCACAAGATCATCGCTGACGACCAGCGCGTGGACTGGACCCGCCCAGCCGCAGAGGTGGACGCCCACATTCGCGGCCTGTCGCCATTTCCCGGCGCCTGGTGCCTGCTGGATGCGGATATGAGCGGGGACAGCGACGGGACCGGACTGCGGATAAAGCTTCTCAAAAGCCGCCGAAGCCCCCCCGAAGCGCCCCCGAAGCGCCCCCGAAGCGCACCCGAAACAGGACTGAAACAGGCCGGAACCGAAATCATTCCCGGCACCGTTATGGATGATGCACTGAGTATCATGTGCGGTGACGGCGAGACGGTGCAACTGCTCAGCCTGCAAAAGCCGGGTTCGAAGGCCATGGCGGCGGATGATTTCCTGCGCGGCCTCGCCATCCCTGCTGGGAGCGTGTTGCGATGAAGGATATCTGGATCCGGCGCGCAACGCCCGAGGATGGCGAAGCCATTCGTGCGCTCAATGATGCGGCCTTTGGTGGCCCGGATGAGGCGGCCATTGTCGCGCAGCTGGACGAGGACGGTGACAATCTCCTGTCGCTTGTCGCCCATGACGACCGGGACATTCTGGGCCATGTGCAATTCTTCCCGATCCTGGTGGACGGGGCTGATATTGCCGCTGGGTTCGGGCCGATGAGCGTGGTCCCCGCGCGCCAGAAAAGTGGCATTGGTGCTGGCTTGTTGCGCTTTGGCCTGCAGATGATGGAGGGGGCCGGTCGCCAGATCGTCTTCGTGCTCGGCCATCCGGACTATTATCCCCGGTTCGGCTTCCGGGCCGAGACTGCTGAGCCGTTC
>CBDUKI010000130.1:0-7546 GCA_965367765.1 uncultured Henriciella sp. | reverse complement strand
TGCTTGTCGATGGCGAAATGGCTGAAATGGCCACGGCAGGTGACACCGCTGAACACGTTTTCAAGACGACGCCTTTTTATGCTGAAAGCGGTGGCCAGGCTGGAGATCGCGGCACAATCAATTTTGCCGATGGTGGTCAGTTCATCGTCCGCGATGTGGTCAAGCGCGCCGGTGACCTGCACGTGCATATCGGATCGTTTTCCAGCGGCGGAGCCAGGCTCGGCGAGCAGGCAAACCTGAACGTGGATGGCGAGCGGCGCGCGCGCGTCATGGCCAATCATTCCGCAACGCACCTGTTGCATGCCGCGCTACGCGACGTGTTGGGCGAACATGTCACGCAAAAAGGCTCGCTGGTCGAGGAAGACCGGTTGCGCTTCGACTTCTCTCACAACGCGCCCGTTACCGAGGCCGAACTGGAAGTCATCGAGGCGCAGGTCAATGCCGTTATTCGTCAGAACAAACCGGTGGGCGTTGCTGTGACGACGCCGGAAAAGGCGATCGAGGCCGGGGCCCTGGCGCTGTTCGGCGAGAAATATGGTGATGAGGTCCGCGTCCTGACCATGGGCGAGGCGCTGGATACGTCAGCGGCGCCCTATTCGGTGGAACTTTGCGGCGGTACGCATGTTTCTCGTACTGGCGACATCGCCGTGTTCGTGGTCACGTCTGAAGGCGGCGTGTCATCAGGTGTGCGCCGGATTGAGGCTGCCACCGGGGCGGAGGCGCTGGACTTCCTGCGCAGCCGCGCGCAAGTCGCCGTCGACCTGTCAGACCAGCTCAAAGTGCCGCTGAAAAATCTCGGTCGCAAAGTCTCCAGTCTCACGGAAGAACGCCGCACGCTTGAACGCCAGTTGGCCGATGCCAAGCGTGCCCTGGCCATGGCTGGGGAAGGCGGCGCACCGTCTGGACCGGAAGATATCAATGGCGTGAAAC
Source organism: uncultured Henriciella sp. (assembly GCA_965367765.1). Lineage (GTDB taxonomy): Bacteria > Pseudomonadota > Alphaproteobacteria > Caulobacterales > Hyphomonadaceae > Henriciella. Next base: position 6,616 of record CBDUKI010000130.1, on the reverse strand, counting down.
TGATCGCGCGCGTCGCCGATGGCGTGGGCGGTAAGGACCTGCGCGCCCTGGTTGATGAAGCCAAGGCGCAGATGGGGTCCGGCATCGCCGTGTTCGTGGGCGTCAATGATGGCAAGGCGGCTGTGGCCGTGGGCGTCAGCGCCGACCTGACAGAGCAGTACTCAGCCGTAGAGCTGGTGCGGGTCGCAGCCGCTGCTGTGGGTGGCAAAGGCGGCGGCGGACGGGCAGACATGGCCCAGGCGGGTGGCCCGGACGGCAGCCAGGCCGAAGCGGCGCTCGACGCTGTACGGGCTAGCCTGAACGGCTAGGAAAGTTCGCCAGCGGGCGAGAACAGGGTGACCTCGTCGCCCGGCTGCCACTGTTTGTATTTCTTCATGATCGCATTGAAGCGCGCGCTTTGAAGGAAGCCTTCCAGCCAGTCCTGTACACGCGGTAATGGTTGGGCATCGAACCAATCGCGGTCTGTATTGGCGAACTGGCGGATAAATGGAAAGGTCGCGATGTCGGCCAGGCATGGGCGCGTACCGAACAGGTAGGGCTGGTTAGCCAGCCTGTCTTCGAGCTGGCTGAGATGGTCGAAGCCCTTGGCGCGCTCTATTGCCGGGTCGGTGTCTTCGTAGCGATTGGGATATTTATAGCGGTCCAGCGCGCGCTTGAACGGCCCATCAAACTGCTCGATCAAGGCGTGCATGCCTGCCTCGTCACCATCAGGGGGCGTGAGCCAGTGCTCCGGATCGTTCTGCGCCAAAGCCCATTTGGCCACGTCCAGGCTTTCATCAATCACCGTGCCGGATGATGCGATCAGCACTGGTACCGTGCCCTTGGGCGAGGCGGTGAGCATCTCGACCGGCTTGTCGCGCAGCACAACTTCGCGCAGCTCGCAATCGATCCCGGCGGCGGCAATCGCCATCCGCGCGCGCATCGCATAGGGGCATCGCCGGAAGGAATAGAGGATCGGGCGCGCGGCGCTCATCCGACCCGCAGCTTGCGGGGCGTCAGATCAACCTCATCACCGAGATGCGCCTCGCCGCGGGCTGCAGCCAGGCGGACCTGTTTCTGGCGTTCGCGCAGGGCGGCGCGTTTATCTTCGCTCAGCGTGTCGTAGCAGTGCGGACAGGAGACGCTTTCCTCGAATTTCGGGCTCTTGCGATCTTCGGTGCTGATCGGGTTGCGACAGCCGTGACAGAGCTGGTAGTCGCCCTGTTTCAGGCCATGGCCGACCGAGACGCGATCGTCGAAAACAAAGCATTGGCCTTCCCAGAGGCTGTCTGCTTCGGGAATGTTCTCAAGGTATTTCAGGATGCCGCCTTTGAGATGATAGACGTCCTCGACGCCGATATCCTTTGCCCATGAGGTGGATTTCTCACAGCGAATACCGCCTGTGCAGAACATGGCAATCTTCGGCTTGCGGCCCTTGGCTTCCAGGTCGGCCCGGAAGTTCTGGAACCATTCGGGGAACTGGCGGAAGGTCTCAATGTCCGGGTCCACCGCGCCCTTGAACGTGCCGATCTCGACTTCATAGTCGTTGCGCGTGTCGATCAGAACCGTGTCCGGGTCAGAGATCAGGGCGTTCCAGTCTTCGGGGTTAACATAGGTGCCAACTAGGCAGGTCGGGTCCGTGCCGGGCACACCCATAGTGACGATTTCCTTTTTCAGGCGCACTTTCAGGCGCAGGAAGGGCAGATCGCGCGACGGGCTGTCCTTGCTGTCCAGATCGGCGCATCCGGGCAGGGCTTTCAGGGCCGCCAGCGCGTCGCCCATCACCTCGCTTGGCCCGGCAATCGTGCCATTGATACCTTCTTCGGCCAGCAGCACAGTGCCTTTGACGCCCAGCGCATGGAGCGCGTCATAGAGCGGGCCTTGCAGCGCCGCAGGGTCTTGCAGGCGCACGAACTTATAGAATGCGGTGGCGGTATAATCAGACATCGCGCCTATATGCCAGATTGGTGCAGGCGCGAAAAGACCGGGATATCACGTAAGCCCGCGCCCGCTCATTCAGGGCGACAGGCCCGATTGACAGGGCCTGCCATTCGCACCATACCGGCGCCAGATGGTGTCGTCAGGCATGACGGCTTCAAGGGAAGCTGGTGAGATTCCAGCACTGTACCCGCAACTGTTAGCCAGGAGCTGACGGCCACGATGTCACTGAAGCGAAGGCGCTTCGGGAAGGCGGCCAGAGGTGATGATCGGCAAGTCAGGAGACCTGCCATCGCGTCGTTCGCCTGCCGGCCGGGAACAGCCAATGGTAGTCGGGGTCTTCCTCAGAAACGACATGAGCTGGCGTGGTCCTGCACCGGAAGGGGCGTCGCCAAATCGGTCGTTGAAGGCGTGAGCAGGCCGGTGCCGGGCCACGCAGGTTGAGAAGACAAATGTTGAAACAGAATTTGACCCTGGCCCTGGCGGCAATCGCCCTGCCGTGTGGGGCACTGGCTGAAGAAGCGGTCACGACGAGCAGTGATGAGATCGTGATTGCGGATCTGCGCCTGGAAACCGTTGACATCGCGGGCCTGCGCCCGGTTGCTGAGGAAGATGTCAGTGTTAGCGTTACGGTGATGAGTACCGAGGACCTGGCGGTACGGGCCGCGCCTTATGTGGCAGACCAGTTGCGGGCGGTGCCGGGGGTGGGTGTCTCGCGCTCCGGGGCCGTTGGTGGCCTGACCCAGGTTCGCATCCGCGGCGGTGAGGCCAATCATACGCTGGTCCTGCTGGATGGGATCGAAGTGTCCGACCCGACCACGGGCGAAACCGATTTCGGGCTTTGGTCTGGCCTGAACGTTGAGCGCATCGAGGTCGCCCGCGGCGAGCAGTCGGCGCTCTATGGCTCAGACGCGATTGGCGGCGTGGTCGCCATGACCACGGGCGGCGAAGGACTGACCGGCGCACTGGAAGGCGGCTCGTTCGACAGCGTGCGCGCTGACCTTGGCTATCGCCGCGAAATTGGCGACGGTTATGTTGGCATTGCCCTTTCGAGCAATGCAACCGATGGGGTCGACACGTCAGGCAATGGCGGAGAGAGAGACGGATCTAAGGCACGCGCAGCCTTTGCCAATGGTGGCTGGACGCTTTCGCCGAACTGGCAAGTCTCGGCCTTGGCCAGCTATCGCGAAAGCGAAGTGCAGACCGACCCTGACCTTGATGTTGATGGTCAGCTCGACAATGCCAATCGCGAGACCGACAGCGAGCAATGGCTGGTTGGCGGTGTGCTGGAGGGCACGAGCGGCCCGGTCAGCCATATCCTGCGGGCCAGCCTGACCGAAGTGCGCCGTGAAAACCGTGCCGATGGTGCCTTTTCCGACAAAACGATTGGCGAACGCCAGAAACTGGCCTGGTCGCCATCTATCGGGTTTGACAGCGAGGCAGGCGAACTGACCGTCTCCGGCCTCGTCGATTGGGAAAGCGAAGACTATGAGCGTGTTGGCATTGCCTCTTTCTTCGGTGACCCGAACCAGACCGCCGGATTTGATAGTTGGGGCGTTGCCGGTGAAGCACGCCTGGTCAGCGGCGGCCTGTCTCTGGTGGCCTCAGCGCGTCATGATGACAATGATGGCCTGTTCGATGACGCGACGACCTGGCGGGCCGGGGCCGCCTATAATTTTACCTCGGGCACCAAGCTGCGCGCGAGCGCCGGAACGGGCGTGAAGAACCCGACCTTCACCGAACTGTTCGGCTATTTCCCAGCGAGCTTCATTGGCAATAGCGACCTGAAATCGGAGCAGTCGACAAGCTGGGAGATCGGTTGGGACCAGTCATTTGGACCGCTGGAAACCTCGCTGACCTATTTCTCGGCAGAGCTGGAAGACGAGATCTACACACGGTTCAATCCAGACTTCACCTCCACGGCTGACAACCGTGCCGACAAGAGCGATCGCGACGGTGTCGAAGCGGCGTTCGGCTGGCAAATTGACCCGCGTTGGACGCTGAACGGGGCGCTCAGCAAGGTGTCATCACAAGACAATTTCGGCACGGACGAGATCCGCGTGCCGGAATGGACCGGCAGCCTCGCCCTGAACGGGGTGTTTGACCAGCACCGGTTTGGTCTGGCGGCAGACTATGTCGGCGAACAGCAGGACACTGATTTCGGCACGTTCCAGCCGGTCAGCCTGGATGCCTATTGGCTGGTATCGGCCAGTTTCGAAATGCCGTTGACGGAGCAGCTGGCCTTGACCCTGCGCGGGGAAAACCTGGCGGATGAAGAGGTCACCGATGTGTTTGGCTTTCATGGCCGGGGTGCTGGCCTGTTCGTCGGCTTGAAACTACGGTCCTGATATGCGGCTTTGCGCTCTGATTCTTCTGTATCTCCTGGCGGCGTGCGGTGTCAGCCCGTCGCCAGTCAGCGAGTCAGGGCACCCGCAACGGATTGTCAGCCTGGATTATTGTGCTGACCAGTATGTTCTGCGCATGGTCGAGCCGGAGCGGATCCTCGCCGTGTCACGCGATGCGCATATGCCGTTCTCATACATGCGTGAGGCGGCAGCCGGCTTGCCGGTCGTGCGCGCCAGCGCCGAAAGTGTGCTGGCACTGAAGCCAGACCTGGTCGTGCGATCCTATGGCGGTGGCCCGAATGCCGCGCGCCTGTTCGAACAGGCCGGGGTGCCCACCGTCCAGGTTGGCTGGGCCGGAGATCTGGATGGCATTCGCAGGGTGACGCGGGAGATGGCGACGGCCCTCGGCGCAGAGGCGACCGGGGAAGAGATCGTCGCTGATTTTGACCGCCGCCTGGCCGCGATCCGTGCACGCACCGGCCAGCCAAGCTCGCTCTACATGACCCCCGGCGGGGTGACATCCGGGCCGGGGTCGCTGGTCCATGAAATGCTGGTTGCGGCGGGGTTGGCGAACTTTGTCACCACGCCTGGCTGGCAGAACCTGCCGCTTGAGCATCTTGTGCGTGAGCAGCCTGATCATGTCGCCTATGCCAGTTTCAATAGTCACAAGACCCCCTGGAGCCGGGCCCGCCACCCGGTTGCGCGCGCGCAGGTCGACACCCTGCCGGTGACCCGGATGGAAGGGGCGTGGACATCATGTGGGGCGTGGTTTCTCATCGACGCCATCGAACAGCTGGCGCAGGAGGCTTCATGATCGACCTGCGCCTCAATCTTGGACTCACCGCAGCCTGTATCCTGGCGATTTTCGTAGCCTGCCTGCTTGGCACCACAATGATGGAGGCCGGGCGGGTTCTGGCGGCTCTGTTTGGCCAGGGCGATCCAGGCGACCAGGTCATCATCTGGCAGATCCGTCTGCCACGCGCACTCGCTGCTTTCCTGGTCGGTGCGGCGCTGGGTGTCTCGGGCGCGGCCTTGCAGGGCCTGTTACGCAATCCACTTGCTGAGCCCGGCGTGCTGGGCGTTTCGGCGTCTTCGGCCCTGACGGCGACGCTGGTAATCTATTACGGCCTGGCCGGATTATCGGCCTGGATCGTCCCGGTCGCGGCGATTGTCGGGGCCTTGCTGGCGACCGGTGTAATCGCGCTAGCCGCGCTGCGCACGCGCTCGGTCGTGACGCTGATCCTGATCGGGGTCGGCTTGTCCAGCTTTTCCGGGGCGCTGATGTCCCTGTTGATGAATTTTGCGCCCAATCCGTTTTCACTGAGTGACATGGTCAACTGGATGCTGGGCTCGGTCGCCAATCGCAGCCTTGATGACTTGGCCCTGGCGCTGCCCTTCATCGCGCTCGGCCTGGCGATCCTGTTCGCCACGCGGCGCGGCCTGTCAGCCCTGACGCTTGGCGAGGAAGCGGCCAGCGGCATCGGCCTCGACCTCGCCCGCCAGCGCCTGCTGGTCGTTCTCGGTGCGGGCCTGGCCACAGGCGGCTCGGTTGCGATTGCCGGTGCTATCGGTTTTGTTGGGATCGTTGCCCCGCATGTGATACGCCCCTTCGTCGGGCACGATCCGGCGCGAACATTGCTGCCCGCCGGTCTGCTTGGCGGCTTGCTATTGGTCGTCGCTGACATTCTGGTGCGGCTCCTACCGACCGTGTTCGAGCTGAAGCTGGGCGTCGTCGCCGCGCTGATCGGGGCACCCGCTTTCATCTGGATTGCCATGCAACGGCGCGGCGAGGCGGGCCTGTCATGACCGGCCTCAGTGTTTCCAACCTGACCATCGAGGCCAAGGGTCGAGATCTGGTGGGTGCGGCCTCATTCACCCTGAACCCGGGCGAACTGGTAGTTGTCCTCGGCCCGAACGGGGCGGGGAAAACCTCTCTCCTGCGCGGCGTTTTGGGCCTGGTCCCGGCATCTGACGGGCAAGCAATGCTCGGTTCGAAAACAATTTCTGACCTGCCACCGGCTGAGCGCGCCAGAGCCATTTCCTACTTGCCCCAGGCGCGGCCACTGGCCTGGCCCAACCGGGTACATGATGTTGTCGCGCTGGGCCGATTTGCCCATGGCGGTGCACTTGGGCGGCTCGGCCCGATCGACCGTGAGGCGGTGGATCGTGCGATCGCGGCGTGTGACCTGACCCATTTGCAGGACAGGCGCACCGACACCTTGTCGGGTGGAGAGCTGGCGCGCGTCCATTGTGCCCGGGCCTTTGCCGCCGAGGCCCCCTTGCTGATTGCGGACGAGCCGGTGGCAGCGCTCGATCCGCGCCATCGTTTCAGGATCATGGACCTGGTGCGAAAA
>CBDUKI010000129.1:0-7621 GCA_965367765.1 uncultured Henriciella sp. | reverse complement strand
TCGCCGCGTGCCATGTTGCGGCTGCGAAAAATCGTGCCATCAGAGGCGCGCACCTCGATCCAGGCCGCACGGGTCGCGCGCAGGGCCAGTTCCTCGCTGGCCACGCTCTGCGTTGCCCGGCTTGGTGAGGGTCGTTCGACGATCGGATGCACAGATCGGTCGGCGACAGAGCGTGTGACCCGGTCAGACGATGTGCCCTGCCAGGCAAAGAAGACGACACCAGCCGCAATCAACACCCCAGCTGCAGCCGCCACAGGCAGGAGATTGCGCCGGGTCTGGACCTTCTTATGGCGCATGCGCTGGGCGGGCATCTGGTCGGCCACCGGCGAACTTCTGTCTGGTGAAAAGGCTTCGGCAATCTGGTCGCCCGGCAAGCCGAGGAAGTTGGCATAGTTGCGGGCATGCATACGCAGGAAGGTTGGCGAGATGTCGGCAACATCCATATTCTCCAGCGCCGCAATCGTCTCGACCGACTGGCGGGTTGTTGCCGCCGCTTCCTTGATGGACAGGCCCCGTCGCTCACGCGCTTCACGCAGGCGTGTGCCGCAGCTTACCGTTTCTTCGGCTGCTGGCTCGGTTTCGCTGGATGTTTCAACCTGATCCATAGTCCCTGGATATCCTGATTTGCCCGTTCGATACACTCAGCTATCTGCAATTATAATACCTTGTTGGCGGACAAGCTCTAACACTCCGTTACGCAAATCGGGTTCGGGCTGATTTAGCAGGGCCTCAAAAGCAGGCTGGAACTGTGACAGGTCGAGTGTGCGGATCATCCGTTTGACCGGGCCGATGCCGCCAGCTGGCATCGACAGAGTACGATAGCCCAGGCCAATCAGGCAAAGCGCCTGCAAGGGTTGGCCCGCCCCTTCGCCGCAAATCGAGACCGGGATATTCAGGCGCTGGCAGCTTTCAAACACCTGGCGCAGGAACCGCATGACCGAGCGGCTGACAAACGGGTAGCGATCTGACACAGCCGGGGTCATCCGGTCTGCGGCATGAAAAAATTGCAGCATGTCATTGGTGCCAATGGATACGAAATCGACCTCACCTTCCAGGTCTTCCAGGGCATAGGCAAAGGCCGGGGTTTCCAGCATTGCCCCCACACACAGGTCGGACGGCGGCTCATAGCCCTGCTCTCGGCTCCACTCCGCCTCCACCTGCAACAATTGTTTCGCCTGTCGGAATTCATGCGCGCTGGTGACCATAGGAAACATGATCGAAAGCGGGTGTCCGGCGGCCGCCCGGATCAACGCCCGCAACTGGCGACGAAACAACCCAGGCTGATCAAGTGCAAACCGGATCGAGCGCCAGCCAAGCGCCGGGTTCTCCTCCCGGGCATCATTCAGGTTCGGCAGCAGCTTATCGCCGCCAAGGTCAAGCGTACGAAAATGCACGGGGCGGCCATCGGCACCGTCGAGGACTTTCTTGTAGAGCGATATCTGATCCCCGACGCGCGGCAAAGTGTCTGACATCAGGAACTGGAACTCGGTGCGAAACAAGCCGATGCCGTCCGCCCCGGTGCTCTCCAGATGGTCGAGGTCAAGCCCAAGCCCGGCATTCAGCATCAGGCGCAGGGGCACGCCGTCCCGGGTCTCCGTTGGTTCGCCGCGCTGCGCCTGGAAGGCGGCCTGGCGCTCGCCAAGCAGGGTCTGGCGGGTCTGGTAGGCCTGGCGCAAGGCATCGTCCGGGCGCACATGCACATTGCCGTCCTCGCCATCGACAATCACCGTATCACCGCGCGACACCTGGGTCAGCAGGCCGGAAATACCGCCGACTGTCGGAATGCCCAGCCCCCGCGCGACGATGGCCGCATGGCTCGACGTGGCAACTTCTTCCAGAATGATCGCCGCCAGACCTGTCTTGCCATAATCGAGCAGCTCCGCCGGGCCAAGCCGCCGCGCGACCAGCACTTCAGGCTCGTTTGCATGGCCATTGCTCGCGGCATGCTTTTCGGCTTCGCCGGACAGGATGCGCAACAGTCGGTTGTCGAGGTCTTCAAGGTCATGCAGGCGTTCGCGCAGGTATGGATCCTTGACGTTCTCGAACCTGGCGCGATGTTCCCGGCGCAGGCGGTCAATCGCAGCTTCCGCTGACAGTCCACTACGGACACCTTCGCGCAATTTCTCGGCCCAGCTCGGGTCTGATGCGAGCAGCTTGTAGGCTTCGATCACTTCGCGCGGTTCGCCCCACAGGCCGCCAATCTCGGCGCTCAGCATGCGGTCGATCGAGGCATCCAGTTCAATCAGCGCCGCATCGAGGCGCCGGGCTTCGACGGTGGAATCCTGCGCGAAGAATTTGGCCGCCGGGATCACCGGGTCATGCAGGCGAACCTTGCCCATGCCAAGACCGTCACACAGGGCCCGGCCCTGCAGGTTGACCGGGCGTCCATCGCGCGCGGCCTCGGTCTGCCCGGGGCCACCATCCTCAACCGTGACAATCTCTGCGAGCACCATGGCAATCGTCTCAAGGCTGTCTATCTCGTCCGGTTCATAGGTCCGGGTCGACTGGTTCTGTACGGTCAGGACACCGATGACCCGCCCGCCGCGCAGGATCGGCACACCAAGAAAGGCATTGTAGGGGTCTTCACCGGTTTCCGGGCGGTAGGAGAAATTCGGATGGCGCGGCGCGTCCTGGATCGACAGCGGTTGCGCGGTCATCGCGATTTGCCCGACAAGGCCCTCATCAAAGCTCATGAAGGTGCGGTGCACAGCGTCCGGGCGCAAACCCTCAGTGGCAATCAGTTCCAGACGATTATCTTCGGTGCGTCGATAGATTGAGCAAACATCGGCCACCATTGTATTGGCCACCAGCTGCACGACCTCTTTCAGCCGTGCTTCGGTATCCATATCGGCAGCCATGACCGCCCGAAGACGGTTCATCAGCAACCGGGGTATCGAAAAATTGTCTGGCATCCGTGTGACTAAATGGGGGGTTCAATCACGCCGCGTCAAGATCAAAGGCCGTATGAAGCGCGCGAACGGCCAGTTCTGTATAATCTGCGTCAATCAGAACCGAAATCTTGATCTCTGATGTGGCAATGACATCGATATTGATGTTCTTGCGATAAAGCGCGTCAAACATGGTTTCGGCGACGCCGGTATGGCTCTTCATGCCGACCCCGATGACCGAGACCTTGGCAACATCGCGGGTCACGTCCATCGAATGGTAACCCAGCTCATCGGCATGTTCCTTGAGCACGTCCTCGGCCTTGGCGCTGTCAGCGGTGGTGCAGGTAAACACCATGTTGGCGCGCCCTTCGCCGCGGGCATTGGCTTGCACGATCATATCGACATTGATGCCTGCGCGCCCCATCAGCGAGAACACCTTGGCAGAGACGCCCGGCTTGTCTTCCATTCCGAAAATGGTGACCTTCGCCTCATCGCGTGAATATGTGACGCCGTTAACAATCTGCTTTTCCACGATTTCATCCTCACTGCACACCCAGGTTCCGGGATTGTCTTCTTCCGGTCCGGGAAAACTCGACAGCACCCGTACGGGCACCTGGTGGTTCATGGCCAGTTCGACCGACCGCGTCTGGAGCACCTTGGCGCCGAGCGACGCCATTTCCAGCATTTCCTCATAGGACACTTTTTCCAGGCGCTTGGCCTGGGGCACGATACGCGGATCGGTGGTGTAGACGCCGTCGACATCGGTATAGATATCACACTGGTCGGCGTTCAGGGCCGCAGCCACGGCAACCGCCGTCGTGTCGGAGCCGCCGCGCCCCAGGGTCGACACACGCCCTTCTTCGGTGACGCCCTGAAAACCAGCGATCACCGCGACCTCACCGGCATCAACCGCATCGGCCAGGCCGCTATCCTCGAACCCATCAATGCGTGCGCTGCCATGGCCTTCACGCGTCTTCATCGCCATCTGCCAGCCAAGCCAGCTGCGCGCCTTGAGCCCGCGCTTGCGCAGCGACAGGGCCAGCAGGCCGGATGTGACCTGTTCACCAGACGAGACGACGACATCGTATTCATCGTCGAATTCCGCACCTATCACCTGATCCCCGGCAGCCCCTCGGGCCAGGCCAACCAGCTTGTTGGTCTCACCCGACATGGCCGAGACAATAACGGCCAGTTTCTCGCCGCGCGCGGCGCGATAGGCCACAATATCGGCGACATGTGAGATGCGCTCCAGGTCCGCGACCGATGTGCCACCGAATTTCAAAACACTGCGCGTCATTGCCGCCTCGTCAAACCTCAATATAGTCGCCAATATAGGCGCCAGCGCGTCCTTTATAGGCCTCTGCGTAAAACCGCAAACGAGATTGCAAACTTATGGCTAAAACTGCGACATTCGAGGCCTCAACGCCCCATAAACCCAGTATTGACCCGGCAGAGGTTGCTAAGTTTTCATCTATTGCCGCCGAATGGTGGGACCCGAAAGGCAAGTTCCGCCCGCTGCATCGGTTCAATCCGGTTCGCCTTGGCTTCATCCGAGACACGATCGAGGCCCATTTTTCTCTATCACCAGACCTCAAGCGCCCGTTCGAGGGCTTGCGCATACTCGACATTGGTTGCGGCGGCGGCTTGATCAGCGAGCCGATGGCCAGGTTGGGCGCGAGCGTGACCGGGGTCGATGCCAGTGAGAAGAATATCAAGACCGCCCTGACCCATGCCGAAGAAGGCGGACTGGAGATCGACTATCGCGCTGGCACGGTTGAAGCCCTGGTCGAGGCGGGCGAGCCGGCCTTTGATGTCGTGCTCAATCTTGAAGTGGTCGAGCATGTCGCCGATCCGAAGACCTTCCTGAGCGATTGTGCACGGCTGGTGCGTCCGGGCGGGCTGATGATCGTCGCCACGATCAACCGCACGACCAAGGCCTATGCCCTGACCATCCTGGGGGCCGAATATATCCTGCGCTGGCTGCCGCGCGGCACGCACGAGTTCGAAAAATACCTCAAGCCGGAAGAGATTTCCGCTGTGATGCAGAAGGCCGGTCTTGCCCCGCAGCGTCCCCAAGGCGTCAGTTACAATCCGCTGGCCGACAGCTGGCGCCTGTCAGCCGACACGAAGGTCAATTACCTGCTGGTCGCAACCCGCCCGGAAAAGATCTGATCCATGGCCCCGCTGCCGCGCCCGCAAGACGTCCTTGATGACTGGATCGGCGCCGCCCGCGACAGCGCCGAGGCAGCGGACGAAAAGAACAAGCTCTGGTTCACCAAGTCTTTCGCGACCGACAGTTACCTCGCCGAGACCTATCTCGACCTCCTGGTCGCCCTGGCCAACGGGGTGGCCGAAGACTGGGCCGCGCAAGGGGCCAGACCGCGCCTCGCCGCGATCATCGCTCTGGACCAGTTCAGCCGCAATATTTTCCGCGATAGCGGCCTGTCCTTCCGGCATGACCGGCTGGCGCTCGACCTGTGCAAGCACGGCCTCAACACCCGGCAGGATGAGGGCCTGAGCGAGGCCGAACGCATTTTCTTCTACCTGCCGCTGGAGCATTCCGAACAGATGAGCGACCAGGAAACATCGGTAGCCTGCTTTTCCCGCCTGCTGGAAGCCGCGCGTGAACCGTTCAAGCCGCTTTGCGAGAACACGCTCAATTATGCCATCCGGCACCGCGATGTGATCGAACAATTCGGCCGGTTCCCGCACCGCAACACGCTCTTGCGCCGTCGCAACACGCCTGAGGAAATCGTCTACCTCGCGCAGCCAGGCGCGGGCTTCTAGTCAACCACGGACGGCTCTACCACAGCCTTGTCCTGCTGCAGCCGTTCAGGCGCAGGCGACAAACCCTAGTTTACCGACAGGACGTCCACTAGCTCGACCTCAAACTCGAGATCACTATTGGGCGGGATGATCGGGGCATAGCCACGCGGACCATAGGCCAGGGCCGATGGGATGTGCACGAGCCAGCGGTCACCGGCTTTCATCATCGAGAGCGCCTCGACCCAGCCAGGGATCACGCCATTGGCCTGGAACATGGCCGGTTCGCCGCGCTGATAGGCGCTGTCGAAAACTTCGCCGGTCTCGGCAAAGCGCCCCTCATAATAGACCACGACCACATCATGCGGCTCTGGTGACGCAGCATCGGCTTCGCCTTCGGCCAGAACAACATATTCCAGCCCGCTGTCGGTTGACTGGATATCCTCATGCTCGCTGTTCCACGGGGTGTATTTCGCCCAGGCCTCGGCATCGGCGAATTTCGGCTCGACAATATTCATCAGCTCGACCCGAAAGATGAGGTCATCACCCGGCTTGATCAGGCCGCCAGGGCGCGGATGGTCGCCATAGGCGATGCGCGACGGGATAAAGAAAATGAACTCGTCGCCTTCGCTCATCAGCTGCAGGCCCTCGGTCCAGCCGGGAATGACCTGGGCAACGCCGAATTCAGCAGGCTGGCCACGCTCATAGGAGCTGTCGAACTGCGTTCCATCGGTCAGGCGGCCATCATACATGACGCGCACCTTGTCATCGATCTTTGGGCGCGCGCCGGTTTTAGGCCCTTCGCGCACGATGATGTATTGCAGCCCGGTTTGCGTTGTCTGCACGCCTTTGGCGTCAGGGTCCCACGGGATGTACTTGTCCATTGTCTCACCTCCACTGCACGCCGCGAGCAGGAGACCGCAAAGACTGATCAGCAAGGTTCGCAACATGATACATGAACTCCATTCTGACCCCAGCCAGTAAAACCGTTTCGCCCCCCTGTCACCCGCTGGAAGCAGGCCCTAGAGCGCCCGTGGCGGATAGCCAGCCTGGGTCAGCGCCTCAATCACATCCTGGGTGTGCTGGCGGTCGCGGGTTTCCATCATGATGTCGAACTCGGCGCCCTTGGCCGGCACGTCGAGCGCAATGCGATTGTGTGCCACTTCCATGATATTGGCCCCGGCATCCCCGATCACTTTCGAGACCAGCGCCAGCAGGCCGGGCCGGTCATCGCCGATAATACGCACCCGTGACAGGCGGTTCTCACGTACCAGCGAGCGCGTCAGCACCGAAGCCAGCAGGCGTGAATCAATATTGCCGCCGCACAGGACAAGGCCGACCTTGCGCCCGGCGAACATGGCCGGATGGGCGAGCAGCGCCGCCAGGCCCGCCGCCCCGGCACCTTCGGCCACCGTCTTCTCAACCTCGACATAGAGCGTGATGGCCCGTTCGATATGTTCTTCCTCGACCAGCACGATGTCATCGACCAGCGCTTCGACCACACGCCGGGTCAGCTCGCCCGGGTTCTTGACCGCGATCCCTTCGGCAATCGACGAGCCGCCAAGCGGCGTGCTGCTGCCTTTGACGACCGCATGCATGCCGGAATACATCGCCGCCTGCACGCCAATCACTTTCAGGTCAGGGCTGTGCGCCCGGGCAACTGTCGCCATGCCGGAAATCAGTCCACCGCCGCCAATCGGCACGACCATCATGTCAAGATCGGGCTTGTCTTCGAGCATTTCCAGCGCCGCCGTGCCCTGCCCTGCCATGATCTCCAGGTCATCGAACGGGTGAATCCAGGTCAGCCCCTCGCGCTGGCGTACGGCCTGGGCATGCGCATTGGCCTCCTCGAACGTCGTCCCTTCCAGCAGCACGCGCGCGCCGAACGCACGGGTGTGTTCCACCTTGTTGAACGGTGTCGTGCGCGGCATCACGATGGTGACCGGTATGCCAAGCCGACGGCCATGATA
>CBDUKI010000128.1:0-7764 GCA_965367765.1 uncultured Henriciella sp. | reverse complement strand
GTCCGTAGACGCGATCAATTCGGTACAGGTGTGTCGCAAGACATCGGGGAGAGCGGGCGGCGTCCTGAAGGGGAGCGTCGCCTGCTCAATTATTGGGGGCCACTTAAGTTTCAGATGAGGGTTCGGGGGCTCGGCGACCGAAATCGGCCTCAGCTGTGTCCAGGCCGGCATCAATGATTGCCTTGCGAATACCGCGCGCGCGGGAGAACTCCCGAAATAACGTGTCGCCATCATCCCAGCGAATAGCGCGTTGCAGTACGGCGAGATCTTCACTGAACCGGCCCAGCGTTTCAAGCACGGCGGCCTTGTTGGCCAGGAAGACGTCACGCCACATGGTCGGGTCGGATGCGGCAATCCGGGTAAAATCACGGAAACCGCCGGCAGAATATTTCACCACTTCGCCATCGCGGACATTCTCCATGTCATAGGCGGTGGAGACAATGTTGTAGGCAATCAGGTGCGGCAGGTGGGACGTGATGGCCAGGACCCGGTCATGCCGGGCCATATCCATGATCTCAACCTTGGCGCCGAGCTGGTTCCAGAACATGCCCAAACGGGCGACGCTGGCCTGATAGGCCTCATCGTCATTGTCTTCCGGGGTCAGGATGTGCCAGGCATCCTTGAACAGGCTGGCAAACCCGGCATCCGGACCTGACTTCTCGGTCCCGGCAATTGGATGGCCGGGGATCAGGTGAGCCGTATCAGGGCAATGGGCCCGCATGTCTTCATAAGCCCGCGCCTTGACTGAACCGACATCGCTAAGCACGGCACCTGCTTTCAGGTGCGGCGCCATTGCCTTGGTTATGTCGGCGAAAACCCCGACAGGTGTGCACAAGATAACGAGGTCAGCATCATGCACCGCTTCATTCAGCGTGTCGCACACCTCGCCCGGTACGCAGCGCCGGGCCAGATCACGCGCCTGCGGGTCACCGTCAAAAAGGGCAATCTCGTCTGCGCCGCCATAGGTCTTGACGGCGTGGCCAATCGAAGACCCAAGAAGGCCGATCCCGATCACGGCTAGACGATTGAACAATGTGTCGGACATTATTGTTTCGCGAAGGCCTCGAAAGCTTCGATGACCTCATCATTGGCTGGCTTGGTGCCGAGTGACAGGCGCAGGCAGTCTGGCAGGCCGTAGACATTTACATCGCGAATGACGATGCCACGGGCGCGCAGGAAGGTATCGGCATCCGTGCTGCGGCGACCATCCCGGTCTTCGAAGCGGATCAGGATGAAATTTCCGACGCTCGGATATGTGGTGAACCCGGCGGCCTCAATGGCCTGGCTGACGCGTTCCAGCTCAGTTTCGTTATGGGCCTTGGACTTGGCCTGGAAGTCCTCATCAGCGAGGGCAGCAATCCCGGCAGCCTGGGCGACGGCATTGACATTGAACGGTCCTCGGGTGCGGTGCAGGGCATCAATCACGCTGGCCGGACCGTAAGCCCAGCCGAGGCGCAGGGCTGCCAGGCCGTGTATTTTCGAGAAGGTCCGCGTGACCAGCACATTGTCCATCTCACCGGCAAGGTCCATCCCGGCGCTATAGTCGTTGCGATTGACATATTCGGCGTAGGCCCCATCGAGCACGAGTAGGACATGGTCCGGCAGTCCGGCGTGCAGACGCTTGATCTCACTATAAGGAATATAGGTGCCGGTTGGATTGTTCGGATTGGCCACGAAGACGATTTTTGTGCGTTCGCTCACCCGCTCCAGCAGGGCATCGACATCGGTTGTCAGGTCCTTTTCAGGGGCGCTGATCGTGGCTGCTCCCGACTGCTGTGCGATCAGGCGATAGACCAGGAAGCCATGCTGGCTTTGCAGGATCTCGTCGCCGGGCTGTAAATAGGCCCGGCCCAGCAGCTGGAAAATCTCGTCCGACCCGGACCCGCAGACGATCCGCTCGGCATCAATGCCGTATTTATCACCGATTGCCTCACGCAGTGCCGCAGCAGAGCCATCCGGGTATAGTTCAAGGCTCTTGGCAGCTTCGATCACGGCTGCCTGGGCCTTCGGGCTGCAGCCGAGGGGGTTTTCATTCGATGACAGCTTCCAGCCGTCCGGCAGTTTCTGCCCGCCCTTGTAAGGCGTGATTTCTAGGATGTTCGCAAGCGCTTGAGGTCCGGTCATGGCTCTCTCCAATTCTGAACGCCCCTCGTGCCGGGAAGGGCGGACAAAATCAAGACCTGCATGTGGATTGTCGGGATTGTAGCCTAGGCGCCGATAGCCTGCTCGTCGCGCTCACCGGTGCGGATACGGATCACGGTTTCCATGTCGAGGACGAAAATCTTGCCATCACCGATCGTGCCGGTATTGGCGGCGCTGGCAATTGCCTCGACCGCGCGTTCGGCCTCACTGTCACTGCACGCCACTTCGACTTTCACCTTGGGCAGCAGGCGGACTTCATATTCCGCGCCGCGATAGACTTCGGTCTTGCCTTGCTGGCGACCATAGCCGCGGACTTCCGACACAGTCAGGCCGGACACGCCGACCTCGCCGAGGGCATCGACGACCGCATCCAGACGGCTGGGTTTGAAAATGGCTGTCACGAGTTTCATTTGCCCGCTCCCGATGTAGTTGTTTGACTAGTGCGTATCCGTTGCAGGGCCCACGTCAATCGGGCGTTTTGCATTTTTTTGATCGCTGACGCCGCGTTGCTTTGTTTCTAGGCATTGCGGTTCGTCCTTTGCTTGTTTGTCTGGCTTCGGTCACCGCCGCAGCCGCGCTCCCGCCCGGTTTGGCGTAGAGCCGTTTGACCGCCTCGACCAGCACAACGCCGCCGAGCCCCGGGGTCAGCTGCTCACCGACCCGCTCCCAGGAGCGTGAAGCGGCCGTGATGATCGACCAGTTCAGTGGCGGCATGTGCACGGCGGTCGTACTGGCGGTCACCTGGTACAGGCTGTCATTCATGAAATTGATGAGCTGGCGCCGCGTCCAAGGGCGGCCATGCCCGAACGCATTGCCTTCATGCAGTGACCAGAAACTGCGTCGGTTTGCGGCGGCAACGACAATTCGCCCCTCCGGGGCCAGCACGCGCCAGGCCTCGCGCAGCATCAGGCGTGGATTGTCAGCTTCTTCAAGCGCATGCAGGAGGACGATCCGGTCAAACATCTCATCCGCAAAGGGCAAACGATGCTCCGCGCAGCTGACCAGGGTGCCACCGCGATGATTGGCCTGTCGGGCTTCGCCGAGCAATTCCGGCACTGCCCCAACACAGGCGCGCGCAGAGGGCTGCCACAGAGGCAGGAGCGGACAGGCATACCCGATCCCGAGCAGGCGCTGATCCTCGCACCGCCCCCACAGGTCGATCAGGCGCTGGCTAAGACGCTGCGCCGTTTCTTCGCCCAGCCGGGTCGAATAAAAGGTTTCGAGGGTTGCCGCAGATTGGCGCATGTGTCTCTTATTTGCCCGATCAGTTCACTAGGTAGAGATGGTAGCATGCTGAAGATACATCAATTCCCCTGCTTGAACGATAACTATGGTTATTTGGTTCACGACACCCGCTCCGGCGAAACAGCTGCGATAGATACGCCCGATGCAGAGGTCTATCTTGCGGAGGCCGACAAGCTGGGATGGACGATCACAGCGATCTGGAACACGCATTGGCATCCGGACCATGCCGGGGGCAATCTCAAGATCAAGGATGAAACCGCCTGCATGGTGATCGGGCCACGAGGTGAGGCCAAGAAAATTCCCGGCCTCGACCGCGCCGTTGGCCAGGGTGATGAGGTCTCTCTGGGGGCAAGCCAAGCCAGCGTGCTGGATGTGCCGGGCCATACGCTCGGCCATGTTGCGTATCATTTTGGCGATGAAAATGTTGCCTTTGTTGGCGATGCCGTCTTTGCGCTCGGTTGCGGGCGCGTATTCGAGGGCAATCCTGAAATGATGTGGTCCAGCCTGTCACGGATCAAGGCTCTGCCAGCGGAAACCATGCTCTATTGTGCGCATGAATATACCCAGTCGAATGCCCGGTTCGCCGAGACAGTCGACCCCACCAATGACGCCTTGAAGGCCTATATCACCGAAATTGACGACAAACGCGCGCGCGGCGAGCCGACTGTGCCGATGGGTCTGGCGCGCGAACTGGCAACCAACCCATTCCTGCGCGCTGATGACCCTGGTTTGCAGTCCGCGATGGGGCACGTTGGTGATGCCGTGGCCACTTTTGCCGAGGTGCGCGGGCGCAAGGACCGGTTCTGAAAATCCCCATATAGGAGAGTTTGATCTCTATGATTCTCCTGCCCGGAGAGCCCCTTCAAGGAAACTTGCCAGCCTTGCTGAGTGACGAACTGACCTTGTGGCCCAACAATGGCTCCAGCCAAAGGGCCGTCTCAATCATCTTGCCAAGGTCAATGCCGGTCTCAAACCCAGCCCGTTCCAACATGTAGATCACATCCTCAGTTGCGACATTTCCGGTCGCGGCCGGGGCGAACGGGCAACCGCCAATGCCACCGCAGCTGGCATCAATGACATCAATGCCCGCTTCGACTGCAGCGAAGACATTGGCCAGGCCAGCGCCGCGCGTATCGTGGAAATGCAGGCGTAGATAGACATCCGGAGCCTGGGTGCGAACCCGTTCGATCAGGTCACGTACCTGCCAGGGGGTGGCCACGCCAATCGTATCGCCAAGCCCAACTTCGCTGACCCCGGCACGCTGGGCTTGCGCCGCCAGGTTAGCGACTACGTCTGGGTCAACCTCGCCGGAATAGGGATCGCCAAAAGCGACAGCAATCGTCGCGGAGAACGGCAGTTCGGCCTCATGCACCAGCGTGGCGCAGGCCGCCAGCGCATCGGCACTTTCCTGCGGGCTCATGCGCTGGTTGCGTTGGCCGAAGCCTTCACCCGCGACGAGTACGAAATTAATCTCGTCTGCGCCAGCATCAATCGCCCGGCGCACGCCCTTGTCATTCAGGGCCAGGGCGATGTGCCGTGTCTTATGGCTTCGATCCAGGCCACGAAAAACGTCCGGGCTGTCGGCCATTTTTGGGACGGCGCGCGGAGAGACGAATGAGCCGGATTCCATCCGGCGTACACCGCACGCTTCCAGGCGGGCGATGAATTCCAGCTTTTGGTCGGTGGTCAGGTTACCGGGATCGTTTTGCAATCCATCGCGCGGGCCAACTTCAACAATGTCGATTCTTCTTGTCATCTCAATAGAATAGGCCGGTTCCGGCTTGACTTGAAGGGGGCAGCGTGTGAGCGCCTGCATATGATCAAGACACAAGACGCTCCACTCAGCGATATTCGCGTGATTGAACTCGGCCAGTTGATCGCCGGGCCGTTCTGCGGCCAGTTGCTGGGCGATTTCGGGGCTGATGTCATTAAGGTGGAGACACCCGACCGGCCAGACCCGGCGCGCGACTGGGGTGCGGCCAAACTGGACGGCAAGAGCCTGTTCTGGCCAATCATTGCTCGCAATAAACGGTCTCTGACGCTCAACCTACGCCTGGAGCGTGGCCAGGATATTCTTCGTGAGCTGTTGAAGACAGCTGATGTGCTGGTCGAAAATTTTCGTCCGGGTACGCTGGAGAAGTGGGGTCTCGCGCCCGCTGAGCTTCTGGCGCTTAATCCGCGATTGGTGATTGTCCGGGTTTCTGGTTATGGCCAGACTGGGCCTGAAGCCAGCAAGCCGGGATACGCCAGTGTCGGTGAGGCCAAGGCCGGCCTACGCCATCTGATCGGCGAGCCGGACCGGCCACCCGCCCGGGCTGGGGTCTCCCTCGGGGACACGATGACCGGGGCTTTCGCCGCGCTCGGTACCATGATGGCACTGTTCGCGCGTGAGCGCACGGGAAAGGGACAGGTCGTCGATGCGGCTATCTATGAGAGCGTCATGGCCTTCATGGAAAGCCTTATACCGGAATATGCGCTCGCGGGGCACACGCGCGATCGCTCCGGGGCCATCCTGCCCAAGATTGCGCCATCTGGGGCCTATCCGTGCGCCGACGGTATGGTCATCATCGGGGCCAACCAGGACACGTTATTTCGGCGCCTGTGCGAGATGATGGGCACGGACTGGGCCGATGATGCGGCCTATGCCACCCACAATGCACGCGGCGACAATCAACTGGCGCTTGACGCCATGATTGGGGAGTGGACCCGCCAGCGACCGGTCAAGGATGTGCTGGCCGCGTGTGAGGCCCATGCCGTCCCTTGCGGCCCGGTCAACACTGCCAAGGACATGCTCACGGATGCCCATATTCAGGCGCGCGAGGCCATCATCAAGGTGATGGACCCGTTCCTGAAGACGCAAGTGCCGATGCAGGCCGTGGTGCCGAAACTGTCCGATACGCCAGGGCAGGTCAGTTCGACCGGGCCGCAGCTGGGAGCCGATACGCACGACATTCTCGGTGCGCTTGGCTATGGTGTCGACGAGATTGCAGCCTTGAGAGATGCCCATGTCATTTGATCCCCCCCTCAGCGGAGCGGCGCAGGATGAGACCGCTGAACTGCGTCCGCGCTTCAATGGCGATGGCCTGATCGCGGCGATTGCCCAGGATGCCGAGACGGGCGAGGTGCTGATGCTGGCCTGGATGAATGAAGCGGCGCTACGCCAGACCATCCAGACCCGCCGTGCGACCTATTGGTCTCGGTCGCGCCAGGCCCTGTGGATCAAGGGTGAGACGTCGGGCCATACGCAGGAAGTAATCGATTTGTGTATTGATTGCGATCAGGATGCGATCTTGCTCAAGGTGCGACAGGCCGGGGCGGCGTGTCATACGGGCCGGACATCGTGTTTTTATCGCCGCATCGATACGCTTGATCGCCTCTCAGGCACCGATCAGGATTTGATTTGACAGCATTCGGACGGCTATATTCGACTCTCGTCTAAGATGTCGCTGTTTGAAAGGTGTCCTGCTCCAATCGCCCGAGTCCATGTCTGATCAAAATCGCCTTTCACCATCACCCAAACCCCCCGACGGCCGCCACCTTCGCAGCTCACGTAGCCGTGCGAAGATCATTGCGGCGATGGTGAAGCTTGTTGGGAGTGGCAAAACCGGGCCGAGTGCGGCGGAGGTCGCGAGTGCCGCCAAGGTCTCACTGCGAACCGTGTTCCGGCATTTTGAGGATATAGACAGCCTTTATCTCGAGATGGTCAGGCTGATCGGTGAGGACATTTACCCGTTGGTCGGGACACCACTTGAGGGCGAGACCTGTAGTGACAAGATGTTGAGCCTTCTGAAGAGACGGCTCAACATCTATGAGCAGATCATGCCCTTCAAGATTGCCGCGAATGCCCGGCGGTTCAAATCTGAATTCCTGCAAGCTGAGTACAATGCCTTTCTAACCATCGAGCGTTCTGCGGTGGACAGCATCTTACCAGATGACGCGAAGATAGATATCATTCTGCGCGAAGCGATACAGTTGGTGACAAGCTTCGATGCCTGGGCACGGTTGCGTATGGACCAAGGGCTGTCAGTTGAAGATTCTGAGGCCACCTTGCGAAGGGCGCTGGATGCGCTGCTGCAGGAATGTTCACAGGGCAAGTGAAGTGGCGATCCCGGCGCGATTCGAACGCACGACCTACAGATTAGGAATCTGTTGCTCTATCCTGCTGAGCTACGGGACCATAAGGTAGGTATAGCGTGGAATGGAACGGGGTTGAAGTGGGTAGAGCGTGGTCTTGTTTAGCTGCAGCAATGGTCATACTGCTAACGGCAGCATGCGGTGCGTCTGGACCGCTGGATGACTTAGAACGCGGTGAACGTGGGCGTGTCACACGCATTGTGGACGGCGACGCGCTGGCCCTGACCACGGGCCAAAGTGTGC
>CBDUKI010000127.1:0-7832 GCA_965367765.1 uncultured Henriciella sp. | reverse complement strand
ATTTGCGTGACATGCGCTGTCCATTGATCAGGACGTTCTGGGTTGCCTGTCCGAAACCGCGAGCTTCATTTTCATCATCAGTGACCCGGAAGCCGGGTATCTGGCTGACCATGTCGAGGGCGGTCTGCGGGGCGTATTGCAGGAAATCTGCGGGGAGGAAAATGTGGTCCCCATACGCGGTTTCGCTGCTATCTCGGGCCTGTGCAGCAAGTGGAAGGGCCAGCACCACGGCGGTCAGTAGGCACGATTTCATGAAGACTCCCATGGGATTTTCTTATTATCTTCAGTTCTTGTTACATCTGTAACTTATGTGCGCAACCCACAAAAACATGATGGACGTTTTGTAATTTAGTCTCGTTTTCAACTTGTCCACATTCTGCCGTCTTAACGCCGCATCAACCAGGTTACTATGACAAATGACCAACAACGCTCGAGAAGGCAGGCCACATGAAACGAGTCGCAGTGATCTATGGTGGATGGTCTTCGGAACGTCCGGTGTCTCTGTCTTCGGGGCAGAAAATGGCCGAGGCGGCTCGCCAGGCCGGCTACGAAGTGGTCGAAGTCGACGCCGCGCGAAACCTTGCCGAACAATTGGCCGAAGCGGCACCAGACGCCATCCTGAATGGCTTGCATGGGCCATGGGGCGAGGATGGTTGTGTGCAAGGCGTGTTTGAGGTGCTTGGCATTCCCTACAGCCATTCCGGTGTCCTGGCTTCGGCACTGGCCATGGACAAGATCAAGTCGAAGGCGGTGTTCGCTGCGGCTGGCCTGGACGTTGCCAAGGATGTGGCGGTCAGCCGCGAGGATGTCGCCCGCGCTCACCCCCTGAACCCGCCTTATGTGGTCAAGCCGATAAATGAAGGCTCAAGCTTTGGTGTCCTGTTTGTACGTGAAGGGGCCAACGGCCCAGCCCGCGAAGTGCTTGGCCCCAACTGGAAATATGGCGACAACCTGATGGCGGAGGAATTCATCCCCGGACGCGAGTTGACCGTTGGCGTTATGGGCGAGCGCGCCCTGGCCGTGACCGAGATCACGACATTAAGGGAGTTTTACGATTTTGATGCAAAATACGCAGATGGTGGATCGCGCCATATCGTCCCTGCCGACCTGCCCGAAGAGGTGACAAAGGCTGCGCTGGAAGGCGCGGTGACAGCTCACCGGGCGCTTGGTTGCCGGGGCGTGTCGCGATCTGATTTTCGCTATGATGACAAGAAGGGACGCCTGGTGATCCTGGAAACCAATACGCAGCCCGGCATGACGCCGACATCGCTTGTTCCCGAGCAGGCGGCGTATATTGGCATGTCCTATTCCGAGCTGGTCGCCTGGATGATTGAGGATGCCTCATGTCAAAGGTGAAAGGCAAATCCACGCGAAAAGCGCAGGCTGAGCCAACCTATTTCGAGGATGGCACCCAGGCCTCTTCGGTGATTTTCGGCATTGTCATGGTCATCGCGATCATCGTTGCCGGGGCCGCGATGTTGGGCGGGTCACTGTCCCAGGCCTCGCAGCGCTGGGCAAATGTCATGGATGGCTCTTCGCGCGCGCTTGGCTTGTCTGTCGAAAGCGTCGAGGTGATCGGGCTTGAACATGTCCCGGTGATTGCGCGCCAGGTTGAGGCCGCCGCGATGATTGCGCCCGGCGAGAACATGTTCCGCGCGGATCCGCATGTCATCCGCCGCCGGATCGAGGACACGCAGCTTGTGGCGAATGTGCAAGTGTACCGCCTGTGGCCGGATTCGGTCATGATCTATGCCGATGCCGCCCAGCCGACGGCGCTCTGGTACGATGGTGAGAAATGGGCCGTCGTCGATAGCCTGGGCCGGGTCATGCCGCGCCAGAAGGCGGCTGATCATGCGCATCTGGTCAAGTCGGTCGGGCCGGGCGCCCCCGGGGCGCTGCCCGTGCTGGAGGCGGCTTTGTCGCAGATGCCCGACCTGTCTGGCCAGGTGAAGCTCGCCCGCCGAATTGCCGAACGGCGCTGGAACCTGGAACTGGTCAGCGGCGCCGTTGTGGAGCTGCCATCAGATGAAAAGCTGGCCGCTGGTATGGCCAGCCTGGCCCGGTTCGAGGCCAGAGGCGCGTTGAGCCGCCGTGCGCTCGCAAAGATTGACCTGCGCGTCCCCGGACGGGTCTTCCTGACTCGCGCTGAAGGAACGCCAGAGGCAGAGGAGGCCGCCTGATGGCGACAACGGAACACAGACTGAAACCGCGCCAGGTTGGCAAGGCTGGTACGGTAATCGCCTCCCTGGACATTGGCTGTTCGAAGATTGCCTGCCTGATCGGGCGCGTTGATCCGGGCAGCCGGGCCGGTTTCGTGTTCATGGGCGGTGGTCGCCAGCAGAGCCGCGGGTTCAATGGTGGCGCGATTACCGATATCGAGGCACTGGAGCGGTCTGTCCGCCTCGCCGTGGAGGATGCCGAGCGTGAAGCCGGTGAGCGGATCGAGAAGGTGATCCTGGGGATTACCGGGCCGAAAGTGGAGAGCCGTCTCGCCGAAGCCCAGATCGAGCTGGGCCAGCGTGAGATTACCAGTCGAGACGTCCAGAAGGTCTGGGGCCAGGCTCTCGGCAAGGTCGTCCCCAAAGAGCGTGAGCTGCTGGGCGCCTACCCTGTCATGTACGGCGTCGATGACCAGGATGACATTCGCGACCCCGTTGGCATGATCGGTGACCGGGTGCGGGTCTTGCTTAATGTCGTGACGGCCCCAAAATCTTTGGTCAAGAATTTGATGGAATGCGTGCAGCGCGCTCACCTGCAGATCGAACGCATCGTTCCTTCGGCGCTGGCCAGCGGCTCTGGCAGCCTGATTGAGGACGAGATCGACAATGGCGCGATCTGTGTGGATTTTGGCGGTGGGGTGACAGCTGTTTCGGTTTTCCTCAATGGGGCGCCGGCCTGGCTGGACCTGGTCAAGGTTGGTGGCTCACATATTACCGGCGATATTGCCCAGGGCATAGGGACGACATTTGCCGCCGCTGAACGGCTGAAAACGGTTTATGGCAGCGCTGACCTGGACGGGCCGGGCATGGCCGAGCGCATCGAGGCCCCGCGCCTGGGGGATGATGGTCGCCTGTGCGCAGGCCGCATGGCGCGCGGTGAACTGGCCTCGATCATCGTGCCGCGGGTTGAAGAATTGTTCGAAATGGTAGCAGCAGCCTTGAAGGCCAGTGAGCTGCGGCCAATCCTGCCGAGACGGACCGTACTGACCGGCGGGGCGAGCCAGCTTCCTGGCGTGCGTGACATGGCTGCGCGCATCCTGCAGCAACCCGTTCGATTGGGCCGCCCGATCGACGCTGATGTTTTGGGCGAGAATTATGGAAATCCTGCTTTTTCAACAGCTGCGGGTCTGATAAGCTACGAATTGAAGGGGTTTGCAGATGCTTCGCGGGCTGGCGCGGCATCGGCGGTTACCGGAGGTTCTGCCGGGCGTGGAGTGGTTGCCAGAGTCTTAAACTGGATTCGCGAAAATTTTTGAGCGGATGCAGGTCTATTTAAGAGTCTCTTAGGCCAACGCAGTCATTACTACGCTTAATCGATCTTCCGGGCGCGTAGAATGAAAGTGGGTATGCTATGACAAGAGAACTCAAACCACGCATTGTCGTTATTGGCGTGGGTGGCGCAGGCGGGAATGCTGTCGACAACATGATCGAGGCAAACCTACAGGGCGTCGAGTTCTATGTCGCCAATACCGATGCGCAAGCCATGCTGCGCTCGAAGACGGAAAACCGCATCCAGTTGGGGCTTGAAACCACGATGGGCCTCGGGGCTGGTGCCCGGCCAGAAGTCGGCGCGGCCTCAGCTGAAGAATCCATGGATGAGATCAACGAGCTGCTGGATGGTGCCCACATGGTGTTCATCGCAGCCGGTATGGGCGGGGGGACCGGAACCGGCGCCGCCCCGGTCATCGCCAAGGCCGCACATGATCGAGGCATCCTGACCATTGGCGTGGTCACCAAGCCATTTGGCTTCGAAGGAACGCATCGTTTGCGCACCGCCGAAGACGGCCTCGAGAAGATGAATGAGGCGGTCGATACGCTGATCGTCGTGCCCAACCAGAACCTGTTCCGTGTCGCCAATGAGCGCACGACATTTGCTGAAGCCTTCCGCATGGCCGATGATGTCCTGTATTGCGGCGTGCGTGGCATCACTGACCTGATGGTCATGCCAGGCCTGATCAACCTCGACTTTGCCGATGTCCGGACAATCATGAAGGGCATGGGCTCTGCCATGATGGGTATGGGCGAGGGTGAAGGCGAAGGCCGCGCCCTGGAAGCAGCCCGTGCGGCCATCGACAACCCGTTGCTTGATGATGTCTCGATGAAAGGCGCGCGCGGCGTCCTGATCAACATCACTGGCGGCTATGACATGACCTTGTTCGAACTGGATGAGGCGGCCAACGAGATTCGTCGCGAAATCGACCAGAATGCCAATATCATTCTCGGATCGACCTTCGATCCTGAGCTGGAGGGGCGCGTGCGTGTGTCTGTCGTCGCGGCTGGACTTGGCGACGAAGAGGTGGCCGAGGTCCCACGTACTGAGACGGTTGCTCCGGTCATTGCCACGACCCCAGCGAGTGACCCCGTCGTGGTCACCGGTGTGTCACCGGCTGAGACCCCGGACGAGCCAGAAATTGACCAACGCCCCGATTTTGGCGGCCGTGAACTGCCTGCCGCCCACATGCAGCGTGTTGATGGCGCAGATACGGTGCCGTCGGATGCCGTTTTCGGATCCAAACCGTCTGGTGAAAGCCCGGCCGGGTTCTCCAACCTGTTTGGCTGGCGCCGCGGCGAAGAGGCCAATGACAGTGAGGACACACAGGAATCCATCGTGTCTTCGCCGGATGATCACCCCAAGCCGGCTGCGTTTGATGATTCAGACCTCGAGATTCCGGCCTTCCTGCGTCGCTCGGCCAATAATTAGCTGAACGACTGACCCGTTTTCGACAAGCCGCTCCAACCTGGTGCGGCTTGTTGTTTTTTCAGCTGGAACTTGGCGTACGCGAAACGTCTGAAGCCCCAGTAATGACGGGTATAAGCAGAGAATTTGGCAGACTGCATTAAGACTCCGCTCATCACTGGTAACAAACCGCAATAAACCTTGTCTTGAAGATTGGCGCTATCTGCCTTTCTTATACTGGCGTTCAGGGAGGCTGGTATTTTGGGCCGTGTAGAGTTTCAACAGACAATTGCAAACACCGTGATCTGCGCCGGGATTGGCGTACATTCGGGCGTTCGCGCGCGCATGGTTATCCGCCCCGGCGAGGTTGGTACCGGGATCCGGTTCCTGCGCACCGACATTGAGGGCAGCCATCCGATTTCGGCACGGGGAGACTGTGTAACCGAGGTGCAACTCGGCACGACACTGAGCAATCAGGATGGTGCAACGGTCGCGACAGTCGAGCACTTTCTCGCTGCCTGCGCCGGTATGGGGGTCGATAATCTCCTGGTTGAGATTGATGGCCCGGAAGTGCCGATCATGGATGGGTCGTCAGCGGTGTTCTGTGAATTGTTCCTCAAGGCCGGGTTGAAGCAGCAATCCGCGCTGCGCCGCCGTATCCGTATCCTTGAAACGGTTGAAGTCCGCGATGGCGTTAAATGGGCCCGCCTGAGCCCGGGCCATGACAATCACCTGACCCTGACAGCCAAGATTGAATTCAAGTCGCAGGCCATTGGCACCCAACAAATGGCGATGCGCATGGTGCCGGGACTGTTCGCCCGCGATATTGCGTTCGCCCGCACCTTCGGTTTTGCCAGCGATGTCGAGGCGCTGAAGGCCATGGGCCTGGCCCGTGGCGGCTCACTGGATAATGCCGTGGTGATTGATGGTGATACGATCATGAACCCGGAAGGCTTGCGCGCCAGTGACGAGTTCATTCGTCACAAGCTGCTTGATGCCGTCGGCGACCTGATGCTTGCCGGTGGCCCGATTGCCGGTTCGTATGAGGCCCACCATCCCGGCCATGCAATGAATAACAAGCTGGTGCGGGCGCTGTTCGACCAGCCATCCGCCTGGTGTTGGGAAACCGACGAACCCGCGCTGGAAACGGCCGAAATGCGCGTCGCCAGCCGTTAGGCGGACCGCGCGACTTACGACGACTTACAGCCAGTCTGGTGGCGCGGTCTTGCCCTGCTCGATCGCTGGCATGGGCGGTTGCGGAAACCGTTCCAGAAGCAGTTCGATAATCCGGTCGGCGACGCGCCCGGCCTCGCGCAATGGGGGATAGTCCCAGCGTGCCAATGTGCCGTCGAACCAGCGCGCACAGCCCCGGTCAATAAGGCTCTTGTGCAGGCGATCGAACTTCGGGGCCTGACCACTCAGACGGGCGATATGGATGGGCAGGCCGTGCCAGGCCGCATCGGAGAGCATATTGGCGCTGTCTTCAGTCACAATGGCGACATCGGAATAGAGCAGCCAGCCCAGATATGGATTGGGACCATCTTCGGCGCCGCCCCAGAAACTTGCCCCGACACGGTCGGCCAGGGCGCGCATCTGCGCGACAACACTGACAGGCGTCCGCCGGGAGCTGGTCAGGCGCAGACGCCAGCCCTGACCAGCCAGGGTTTCAAGCTGGCTTTCCAGCTGTCCGGCCGCCTGGCGGGTGAATTTGTGGGTCTTGGAATCTCCGCCCAGGATGACGAGTGCCGTCTGACCGCGCACATCGGCAAGGTCAGCAAACAATTGCCCGGCATCCTCTATGGCATCTTCGGAGAAGTGCGACGGCGAACCAACCGTGCGGATGACATTGGTGCCGTCCAGATCATCATGTTCCGGCACGACAATCAGGTCAAAGGCGGTGGGATCAGCCTTCGGGTCGAGGATCTGTACGCACAGGGTCTGATCCCCGCTCCATTGCTTGATCGCGGCCGTGTAGACCGCGCTGCGCCGCCCGGCGGCGATCCAGATGGTCGGCCAGGGGCTGTGCAGCAGGTTGCGTTGATCGGCGGGCAGAGCCTTGAGCGGGGCCGGCCAGGCGGTGCCGGGCAGCCAGATCCAGGGCCGGCGCGGGGTCAGGACGATAGGGTCTGCACGATGCCCGGCGCCATTGATGTGGGCAATCTGCATCCAGCGGCGGGTTTCCGACAGGGCCTGGGCGACCGAGCGAACCTGGGCGGCATTGCCTGCACGCCCGTCGCTGACGGCCCAGATGGATGGCCCAAGACTGGTCGACTGATGGGGCAAGGCATTCCTGTCGCTGGTGATTCTTCACCAGTGTGACAGAGTTTGCCGGATCAGAGTAGGGGCGTTGTGCCCGCCTAGATGAATTGCAGCTCGGCGATCTCGTAGACTTTCGCGCCGCCGGGGGCTGCCACTTCGGCTTCATCGCCAACCTGTTTGCCAATTAGCGCGCGGGCCATGGGCGAGGTGTTGGAAATCTTGCCATTCTTGATCGAGGCTTCGTCCTCACCGACGATGCGGTAGGTGAATTCTTCTTCCGAATCGACATCGATAATGGTCACTGTGGCACCAAAGACGACCTTGCTGCCCTTGACCTTGTTCAGGTCGATAACGTCAGCGCGTGACAGCTTGTCTTCAAGCTCGAGGATCCGGCCTTCAATGAAGGACTGTTTTTCCTTGGCCGCATGATACTCGGCGTTCTCAGACAGGTCGCCATGCTCACGGGCAACCGCAATCGCCTGAATCACGGCTGGGCGCTCAACTGATTTGAGATTTTTCAGTTCTGCATCGAGGGCGGCATGGCCCTCGCTGGTCATAGGTGTGCGTTGCATAGATAGAATACCGTTACTGTCTTTGGGTGAGCGTCCGCTCAAAAAGCCAACCCGTCAAGTAGACTTTCTCTAGGCGAACTGCAAGGCGCGCACGGTAAGTGGTTT
>CBDUKI010000126.1:0-7879 GCA_965367765.1 uncultured Henriciella sp. | reverse complement strand
ACCATACATGATGGCGCGCAGGCCGCTGGTTTCGCCCATGACCGGGACACGGCTGTTGAAATCGGTAATCTTAAGGATTCGCGACGAGCGCTCGCCAACCTGTACGACGCGCCCGACAAGCCCGCCATCATTCTCGGCATAATAACCTTCCTCGACGCCATTGAGCTTGCCGGCATTGGCCAGCAGCGCCTCGGCGAACGGGCCATCGGCCTCGGCCATGATGCGCGCGGTGACTTCGGCGCCGGTCGGCTCGCCCTGCATGTTGAGAATACGCTCATAGACTTCCAGGCGCTCGGCCATGGAAATCACCATCGCCTCATACTGGGCCAGTTCACGCACCCGGGCTTCAAGTTCGATAATCCGGCGCTCGCGCGCGCCAGCCCCTGTCACGCGGTCAATCAGGCTAGGCCGGGACATGTGGAACAACTGGTCAGAGGCGGCGGTGCGCACCGGTTCGATTTGCTGGCTCAGGCGCGGCGAGGTCTGCAACAGCAAAAGCGCCAGCAAGCCAGCAACCGCTATGAAGAACCCATAACGCCGCAACGGCCGCTTTCTACTGCCTGTGCCGGCATAGCGTGGCATGTGCCTCGCTCCTTCCCGTCGATCTGCTGCGCGACAGACCTATCGCATCGTATCACACTTCCGGTGACAGGACGTTTTTCATGCGCGCAAGATTTTCCAGTACATACCCACACCCGTTCACCACACATTTCAACGGGTCTTCGGCAATCATCACCGGCAGGCGCGCCTGTTCGCGCAGCACTACGTCAAGATTGCGCAACAATGCACCACCACCGGTCAGCACAATGCCGCGATCAACAATGTCTGCGGCCAGTTCAGGCGGCATCGCTTCAAGCGCAATGCGCACAGCATCAACGATTTCCTGGACCGGATCAGACAGCGCTTCGGCCATCATCCGCTCATTGATCTCGACCTCATTCGGAACGCCGTCGCCGGTTGAGCGGCCACGCACTGTAACTGTCATGCCGTCACCATTTTCCGGAGGCATGGCCGTGCCGACCTGTTTCTTGATGCGCTCGGCCGACATTTCCCCAATCAGGATGCCAGAATTCTTGCGCAGGTAGTTCATGATGGCTTCGTCCATCTTGTCGCCGCCAACCCGGACAGAGCGCGAATAGACCTGTCCACCCAGCGACAGGACAGCGACCTCAGTCGTGCCACCGCCAATATCGACAACCATGGAGCCAGCTGGATCCTCGATCGGCAGACCAGCACCAATTGCAGCGGCCAGCGGCTCATCAATCAGCTCGACCTGACGCGCACCGGCGGCCAGGGCTGATTGGTGAATCGCCCGGCGCTCAACGTTCGTGGCAGAGCTAGGCACACAGATAATGATCAGCGGCGAAACGAAGGCCCGGCGATTATGCACTTTGCGGATGAAGTGCTTGATCATTTCCTCGGCGACTTCAAAGTCGGCGATCACGCCGTCGCGCATCGGACGGATCGCTTCCATGTTCAGCGGGGTCTTGCCGAGCATCTTCTTGGCATCGTCGCCAACGGCATAGACCATCTTGCGACCGCCCTGGTTCATGTAGGCGACAACCGACGGCTCATCGAGCTGCACCCCCTGGCCTTTCACATAGACGAGCGTGTTCGCTGTCCCAAGGTCAATGGCCATATCTGTCGAGAGTATGCCGAGAAGACTTCCAATCATTTCCGTCACTTCCTGTCATGCGCACCTGCATATCAGGCGCACTGGATGAGAATTAATGATCAGCCCTATACCCTAGTGCCGTTTACATCTGATTAAAGCAAGTCTTAGTTTACACAAATAGTGTACTAACCGTTCCGTAACGATTTTCTTTCGATCATCATTACGGTTCCGGCGATTAACCATACTCTGGTCAACTCATTTCGAGAACGTATCGTTCTCTATTATTTTCAGGCGGCCAGACGCTTCAGGCGACGCGCTTCAAGCTTGTTGAGGGCATGGATATAGGCCTTGGCACTGGCCACCAGCGTATCAGGATCGGACGAGCGCCCGATCGCCATGATGCCCTCACCTTTCAGGCGCACGCTAACCTCGGCCTGGGCGTCGGTGCCGCCGGTAACGGCATGGACCTGGAACAGGTCCAGCTTGCCTGTGTGCGGCACGATCTTGCGAATGGCGTTGAAGACCGCATCGACCGGTCCGTTGCCTTCGCAGCTCACCGAATGGGCCTCGCCATCGACCACAACCGTCAGGTCCGCCGTCTGCGGGCCTTGCGAGCCAGCAACCACACGCAGCGTCTGGAACGAGATCCGCTCGCCCATTTCCGACAACTGGTCATCGACCAGGGCCAGGATATCGTCGTCGAAGACGTGTTTCTTGCGGTCTGCCAGCGCCTTGAAGCGCTTGAAGGCCATGTTGAGCGCGTCATCATCCAGCTCGTAACCGAGGCTATTCAGCTTGTCGCGAAAGGCGTGGCGCCCCGAATGCTTGCCCATGACCAGGCTGGTCTTCGACACGCCGACATCTTCCGGGCGCATGATTTCATAGGTCTCGGCATTCTTCAGCATGCCATCCTGGTGGATGCCGCTTTCGTGCGCGAAGGCATTCTTGCCAACAATCGCCTTGTTGTACTGGACCGGAAAACCGGTGATGCGGCTGACCATATGGCTGGCGGCAGACAGGCGGGTTGTATCGATGCCCGTGGTGAAGGGCAGGCTGTCGCGGCGCACGTTAAGCGCCATGACCACTTCTTCCAGCGCGGCATTGCCAGCGCGTTCGCCAAGGCCATTGATCGTGCATTCGATCTGGCGCGCGCCATTGCTCGCCCCGGCCAGCGAGTTGGCAACCGCCAGGCCGAGATCATTGTGACAGTGGGTCGACCAGATCACCTTGTCGGAATTCGGTATTGTTTCGCGCAGGGCGCGGATCAGCGCACCGTATTCTTCCGGGTGGGAATAGCCAACGGTGTCGGGGATGTTGATCGTCGTTGCGCCAGCCACGATGGCCGCATCGACACATTTGCACAGGAAGTCGAACTCGGTGCGTGTGGCATCCTCGGCGCTCCATTCAACATCGGAGACCAGGTTGCGGGCCTGGGCGACCGAGCGGCCAACCGCTTCGAGCACAGCGTTCGGCCCCATTTTCAGCTTGTGCTTCATGTGCACAGGGCTGGTGGAGATAAAGGTGTGGATGCGCGGGCGCGCGGCATGGCGCACTGCTTCGGCGCAACGGTCGATATCTGACGGGGTCGACCGGGCCAGGCCGCAGATCACGGCTTCGCGGGAGCGTTTGGCAATCTCGCTGACCGCTTCAAAATCGCCCTGTGAGGCCGCCGGGAACCCCGCTTCGATAACGTCGACCCCCATCGTCTCAAGCAGTTCGCCGAGCGCCAGTTTTTCATTGTGGGTCATGGACGCACCCGGCGATTGCTCGCCATCGCGCATGGTGGTGTCAAAGATAATGATTTGGGATGGATCAGTCATGAAAGTCAGGCCTTGAGAACGGAAGAATGTGTGAAAGTCCGTATGTCCCCTGACCGCGTGCCGGGATCAGTCCACGGCAGCAATCGGCCAGGGGCCGATAAGCAGTAGATCGCTTAGCCGTAACTGAGTAGCGGCGCAGGAAGGCAAATTCTTGCTCATTTGCAACTAATGTTGCCGTCACTTCGCGCTGTCAACAGGTTCTTCGCCGCTCAACGCAATATTTTTCCCCTGCTTGCGTCGGTTACGGACGTAGAGCCAACCCCCGGCAAAGATCAAAAGGGCGATCAGCGCCATGCCAGCGGCAAGCCATTCATTGCCGTCCAGTGCCGCCCGCAGGCCTTTTCCGGCAAAGGCGATCAGTGCGATTTTCGGCAGCACACCCAGCCCCATGCCGCCCATATAGGCCCAGAAATTCACACGTAACGCGCCGAACACTGAGTTGACGAAAACAAAAGGTCCGGCGGTGATGTTGCGCACCACGGCGCTGGCGACAAAGGCATTACGCTCTACAAAACCACGAAACCGGTCCAACCGTCGCGAGGATATCCGCGCCAGAACGGCCGGGCCAGACGCGCGCCCAACCCAGTAGGTCAACACGCCGGACGCCATTGTTGCCGTCCATGAATGCACTGCGCCGGGCACCGCGCCGAAGGCATAGACCGCAACCCCAATCAGGATGAATTGCGGCACCGCGATATAGGCACAGACGCAGAAGGTCACGATCAGCACAGGCACACCCCATGGCCCATCGGCAAAAGCGCGCACGGCCTCCCCGAGCTGGTGGCCGAGGTCTTCCGGATCAAAGAAGCCGCCAAACTTACCAGCCACGAGCAGGCCGACAATCAGGGCAATAATGACGATCGCGATCCACAGCCGCACATTTGAATGCGTCGGCGTGTCTGGCTCAGTGGTGGACGTCGAGGGCGATGCATCTTGCATGTGTCCTCACTGCGCCCGGGGCGCGCGTCCGTCAAGTTTTTGCAAATGCGTCTTATTTCTGGAATTTCAGTAGAAACCGATCTGTCTTGCGCCGGATAGCCGGGTCGAACACGCTATTGGTGCGCGTATCATCCGGATTGGCGAGAACGTCACTCTCGTCCACCAGGGTCAGGCCCGCCGCTTCGGCCATCTCGATGACGATTGCCTTGTCGATACGGTGGGTCTCGTTGCCGGTTGTGGCCGGGGCCCCTTGCGGGGCGCTATGGTCGAGCACGACGAACACGCCGCCCGGCTTAAGCACGCGAACAATTTCCGCAAATGAGGCTTCGGCCTCGCCGAAAACGCCGAACGCCGCACCATCCGGCACGAACCACAATTCGTGTGGGCCGAGGAACCAGGTCACCATGTCGGCTTCGCCATCACCAAGGCTGAGACCGTCAAACTGCGCGCGCATGTACGCGACCTGCGGCAGGCGCTCCAGGTGGCCGCGTTCAGCAACGCTGTCCCCCAGGAAGCCGTCAAACCCAGCCGGGTTCTGCTGGTAGACCTTGCCCGTCTCGCCAACCACCGTGCCCAACAGCTCGGTATAGAACCCCTCGCCAGCTTCCAGTTCGACCACAGTCATACCGGGGCGCACACCGGTAAAGGCCAGGATCTGCTCGGATTTGCACAGGTCATAATCAGCATAATCGGCCTCAGGGCGGCCAAAATCGGTGCCAAAGGCATAGCTGTAATCATAGCTGTCCGGCGGTCCGTGATGGCGGTGCGGGCCATAATGACTGCATGCGCTTAGCGCCAGGACGGCGGCGGCACCCATGAACAGGTGTTTCATGTCACTCTCCCTTCGCCCTAGGCGTCGGCCAGCATGGCCTCGCTCATCGCCCAGAGCCGTTCTGCTTTGTCTTCGTCGGTGATCCACTCGCGCGCATGATGGAAACGCATGGAATGTTCATCGGCCAGCTGAGCAATATCGCAATCCTCACAATATTCACCTCCGCGCCCATCAAGTTTTGGTGAGGTCGCCGCCCAGGTAGCCGTGGCCGCGCCCTGCTCTGGCGTCTTGAACGCCGCCTTGACCGCTTCTGGAATGGTCCCGTCCGGGTTCATCCAGCCAAGTTCCGCCATTTCCTCATTGGTCAGGTGGCGCTGCAACGGCGTAAAGATGCCGCCGGGGTGGACGCTGAAGGCAGTGATGCCATACCCGTCCCACTTGCGGTCCGCGCCCAGGGCGAACAGGGCATTGGCCGATTTGGCCTGGCCATAGGCCGCCCATTTTTCATATGGATGCGATGTGAAATGCGGGTCATCCCAGTGCACATCGCTACGCGCATGAGCAATCGATGACAGCGCCACGAGACGCGCACCGTCAGCCTTTTGCAGGGCTGGCAGCAGGCTCACAGTCATTGCCATGTGACCGAGATGGTTGACCCCGAACTGGCGCTCCCAGCCAGGTCCGACGCGCATTTCCGGGCAGGCCATGATCCCGGCATTGTTGATCAGGATATCGAGACCGCGCCCGGTGCCAACATAGTGATCGGTGAACTTTCGTACGCTGGCAAGATCGGCGAGATCCATCGTGGCGACCTCGATATCGCCAGCGACCTGGCCGAGCGCCTGGCTGGCAACATCCGGTCGGCGCGCCGGGACGGTGACTTTCGCCCCGGCCCCGGCCAGTGCCCGCACGGCCTCAATGCCGATGCCGCTATACCCGCCGGTTACAATGACATTGCGTCCGGCAAGGTCGATGCCTTCCAAGACCTCGCGAGCGCTAGACTTGGCTCCAAAGCCTGATCCAATCGGTGCCTGGTCCTGTGCTGCCATCTCTCTCTCCTGCCCGGTCTGCTTGTCTTTCAATACAGCCTGTCAGCCATTCTGGTGTCTGACAAGACTCGACAGAAATTAGACGTAATCCTAGCTATATTATCACACCCTGTATTGTACCGCTGGAGACCTGAATGCTTGTGCGCCTGCTGATTGCCCTGTCCTGTTTCTGCCTGATGCCCAGCCTGGCCCAGGCCCAGTTCGGCCCCAAACAGCCGACCCCGCCGAGCCCGCAAGAGCTGTATGGCGACCGCATGTATGCCGAGGGCAGCCGCCTGCTGAACGGCATTTCAGACAATTCCTTCGGGACGGAAGAGCGGTTTGATTTCGACAAGGCGCAGAACCGGTTCGAGCAGGCCCGCGCCTCCTATGAAGGCGAATGCAATAATCGCGACACGCCAAAGGACCAGTGGAGCCGCAATTGCTACAAGCTGGCCAACATGTACCGACGCGCCATCGGGGTTAAACAGGATTATGCCATGGCCCGGCGCCTGTATGATACGGCCTGCCTGGACGGCGACCATATCGCCGCCTGCACCCAGCAGGCCTATACTTCGCATGTCGGCAATGGCGGCAAGATCAATTACGAACATGCCCGCCTGCTCTATGAACGCGCCTGCGGGCTGGGCGATGCGCGCGGCTGTGCCGGGCTCGGCAATATGCTGTATCGCGGCCAGGGCGGCCCACAGGATCGCACGCGCGGTTCGCGCCTGCTGCAAAAGTCATGCGCTGACAATTATGATTGGGCCTGCGAGCGCCTGAAAGGCTTCGGCATCCCCGAAACCCTGGAAAGGTTCTAGGCGAAAACTATCGTCCAGCGTCTTGTTCTCCCGATCATTTTCCGTCACGACTGGGGTGGGAATGGGAGAATGACATGCGAACTGCCTTATACGGCCTGATGGCTCTTGCTCTGGCGGCCTGCGCGCCAGGCACAACAAGCAACGCGCCTGAGAACGGCCAACCCCTCAGCAATGACCGCATGACGCCGCCACCTGCCGGGGTCGCGAGCGAGGCGACGATCACCGCCAATGGCAATCTCGCCGCCCGCCTGCCCATGGCCGATAACAGCGATTTCCAGGATGCCCGGCGTGGGCGCATCGCCTATATCGAAGAGGCCGCCATCACCGATGCCGATGGCGGCGTGGTCTGGTCGGTGCCGCAGTTTGACTTCCTCAGCGGCGAGGCCCCTGACACGGTCAATCCGTCCCTGTGGCGCCAGTCGCAGCTGGCCGCTCATCACGGCCTGTTCGAGGTCGCAGACGGGATCTGGCAGGTTCGTGGGTATGACCTTGCCGTGATGACCGTGATCCGCGGCGACACCGGCTGGATCGTGGTTGACCCGCTGACCACGACCGAAGCGGCCGCCGCCGCGATGAAACTGGTCAATGACACGCTGGGCGAGCGCCCGATCACGGGCATGCTCTACACCCATTCCCACGCTGACCATTTTGGCGGTGCACGCGGCATTCTCAGCGAGGAAGAGATCGCCGAACGCGATGTGCCGGTGCTGGCCCCGATCGGGTTCACCGAAAGCGCGGTGACGGAAAACCTGATGGCGGGCAACCATATGAGCCGCCGCGCCGTACTGATGTTCGGTCGTACCTTGCCACGCGACGCCGAGGCGCATGTTGGCTCTGGTCTTGGACCGGCCCTGTCGACCGGAACGATTAGCCTGATCAGGCCG
>CBDUKI010000125.1:0-7892 GCA_965367765.1 uncultured Henriciella sp. | reverse complement strand
AATAGCTACCGCTATGCGGCGAGGCCAGGATGACCGGCGCGGCGCCGGCTTCACCAGGCAACACCTCGCAGGCCGCCAGGCTGGGGCGGCTTGGTCCAGAAACGAGGTCGAGCACAGGCTTCATGCTGCAAAGGTGAGTGTTCGCAGGCAAGCGTCAAGGGCGCGTGGCGCTGCAAGCATGAAGGCGAGCTGAAAATGTCACGCTGATCACGAGAAAGTTCACCGCTTATTCACTCCGGGTTTACCGAATTGCACCCAATAGTAAGATCGCAACCGATTAGAGGTGTTCCGTTGATGAGCAAAATCCTGCTGGCAGAAGATGATGATGCCATGCGCGGCTTCCTGAGCGCGTCGCTGCGACGCGCGGGCCATGATGTGATGGACTTCGAAGACGGCGAAGGGGCGCTTGAAGCCCTTGAGCGCGAAGTGTTCGACCTGCTCCTGACGGATATTGTCATGCCCGGCATAGACGGCATCGAACTGGCGCGGCGCGGCGCCGAGCTGGATCCGGCCATGAAAATTGTCTTCATCACCGGATTTGCCGCCGTGGCCCTGTCTGGCGGTGCTCCGACACCGGCTGGTGCGAAAGTCCTCTCCAAGCCCTTTCACCTGCGTGAACTGGTAGAAGAAGTTGAACGGGTGATGGCGGCCTGATATTGACCGTACTTGAGGCTTGACTTGCGCGCCTCAAAGGTGGATGACGCCTGACTTCATGGCCGGTCGATTAGCTCAGCGGTAGAGCACTGCATTGACATTGCAGGGGTCACAAGTTCGAACCTTGTATCGACCACCATGAGATTTCCAGACAACTTAATCGCCCACCCCGCCGTAAAAAAATGGCGGGACGCGTTTCCAAACGTCCCGCCAAAGAGGTTTGACCGGACAAGAGGGGCGGATGGTCCGGGCAAATGAGCTTGTTCTTCGATCATGGAGTATCCAAGAACAGGATCACCATGACGGAGAAACCCTAATAAAATGAGAATTATGTGCAAAATTCTCTTCTAAAGAGAATACAGGGCTTTTGCAACGGCGCCGATCTCACCATCACTGGTCTGCCAGTGACAGACAAACCGGTAGCTGCCATCCGGCCAAGCATAGAATTTTGCCGATTCGCCCTGCAAGGCCAGTACGGCTTTTTCCGACAATTCCACAAACACCTCATTGCCGTCCACCGGTTGGCTGAGCCGCGCATCGGGCACCATGCGGAACACTTCGGCTAACTGCTGGGCCAGGTCATTGGCGCGCCCGGCCAGATCCAGCCACAGGCCCTGGCACAACAAGGCCTCGGCCTGCGCTGCCAGAAAGCGCATCTTGGCCGGCATATGGCCGGACCGTTTGGCACGCGCTTTCAGCTCCGCGAATTTCGCCCTTGTCTCACCAAACAGGAGAATAAGCTCGCAACCCATGGCCCCTGTCTTGGTCAGACCCAGTGTCAGGAGATCAACCCCGGCGCGCCAGGTCATGTCAGCCGGGCTGGCCCCGGTCGAGACCAATGCATTGGCCAGCCGCGCCCCGTCCAGATGTACGCTGAGGCCCGCCGCATGGGCGCGGGCGGCATAGTCGGCCAGTTCATCAACCGTATAGGCCGTTCCGTTTTCGGTCAGGTTGGTCAGCGACAAGACATGGGCCGGGGTTTCATGCACGAAGTCATGATTAATCCGCAGGAGCGCCTGGTCGAGCGCCTCGCGGTCGATCTTGCCATGCGCGCCAGGCAACAAGGCGAGCTTGCCGCCGCCGGTGAAGAATTCCGGGGCGCCGCGCTCATCCACCGCAATATGCGCGCCAGCATGACACAAGACAGCGCCGGTCGGCGGACACATGACGGACAGGGCCAAGGCATTGGCCGCCGTGCCACTGGCGCACATCCAGACATCGAAATCCTCGGTCTCGAAGACCTGCGCCAGGCGCTCACGCACTTGCTGGGTAACACTGTCGGCCCCATAGCTCGGCTCATTGCCAAGATTGGCCGCCGCAATCGCCTCGATCAGTTTCGGATGCGCCGGTGCCGACGTGTCGGAAGAAAAGTCCATTACAGGTCCATGTCTGGGGTTTGCCACAAGAGGTGCTGGCCGCCATCGCTGGCGATCATCTGGCCGGTGACGCTGTCGGCCTCGATCAGATAGCGCAGGGCCCGGACGATTTCCGCCGGGCTTGAGCCTTCGCCGGTCAGGGTCGCCGCCTTTTCCGCGGCAAAGTCAGCGGGCGTCTGGTGCACGCTGGCCAGGGTCGGGCCGGGGCCAATAGCATTAACGCGAATGCGCGGTGCCAGGGCCTGGGCCAGGGTCCGCGTTGCCGTCCACAGTGCCGCCTTGGACAGCGTATAGGTAAAGAAGAGCGGGTTGAGCTTCAGCACCCGCATGTCGATCAGGTTGACGATCAGCCCGGCCTGATCTTCCGGCAGGGCGCGGGCGAAATGCTGCGCAAGGACAATCGGCGCACGCAGATTGGGGGCGATATGGTGGTCCCAATCGACCCGTGAATGGTCGATGGCACTGTCATCACGAAAGGTCGAGGCGGAATTGACCAGCAGGGTCAGCGGCCCGCCCAGCGCTTCCTGTGTGGCGCGCTCCAGCGTCGCGGCCTGTTCCTCGATAGCGAGGTCAGCCTGGACCATTTCAGCTGTGCCACCAGCAGCGCGAATGGTCGCCACGGTCTCTGCGGCACCTTGGCTGGACGCGCGATAATGCACGCCGACCGACCAGCCATCCTTGCCCAGCGCCACCGCCATGGCCTGACCCAGCCGGGCTCCGGCCCCGGTCACCAGGGCGCGCTTTGGTCCATCTGCGACTCGCTTGTCCGACACGTCTTCATGCTCCTGCGGCCTGGCATCAGCCATTCATGACCGACAGGTACAGTTCATAGATTAGCAGTTTTATAAAGTCAGCCGCGCGAATTGTGCCAGGCACATTTCATTGTGCGTGATCACCACACCAGGGCCGATAAGAGTTTGGAAGTCAGCAACAGGGCGTGGCGACGACTAGTCCAGACGCTTGAAATCAATAAAATTTAAGATGCCAAACGTGACGAAAGTGATCAGAAGAGCCCAAACTGAAGCGTGCATGACAGAAACCCTGATAGCGTGTTTGAGGTTCTGTTAGACTGTCTTGTCTAGTTTGGCGAGACCCTCAGGCCAGATTTCGCGCCACAAACCGACAGGAGAAGCCATGGTCAACCTTCGCACCCGCGTGTTTCAAGCCTGGTTCCGGTTTCGCCGCCCGATGACGATGGGGGTGCGTGCCGCGGTGGAAAATGATGAGGGCCATGTCCTGATGGTCCGCCATACCTACACCAAGGGCTGGTTCCTGCCGGGCGGCGGCGTCGAGAAGGATGAACCGGCAATCGAGGCGATCCGCCGTGAACTGGTCGAGGAAGGCGGCGTTCAGCTCGACGGCACACCGCTTCTGGTCGGTGTCTATTCCAATCATCGCTATTTCAGAAATGATCATGTCGTCCTGTACCGCGTGCCAAGCGGGTTCTGGATGCCCTGCAAGGCAACCAGTCGCGGGGAAATTGCTGAAACCGCCTGGGTTGATCCACTGGCTCCGCCGGAGGGCACGACCCCAGGCAATGCCAGACGACTGCGCGAGCTGTATGGTGGCGCGGACATTGACCCGTTCTGGTGAGCGGGCCGCCGCATTAAGCCTGAATTAAGCGCCTGCGAGTAGGATACACCTTGCCGGTTCGGGCGATCCCCTCACCCGGCGGGCGAACAGCTTCCAGGCGCATGCCATTTTCCTCCGTTTGGGCCGCGCTGAAGCTGGACTATGAGCGGTCGCACTTTTGGTCGGGTGTGGCCGCTTTTGTATCCAGGCCTAACCCTTCATCATCGAGCGAAGATAGAGCGCGCCGGTATAGACCGACATCGCCGCCGCCAGGAGGATCAGGCCAAGCGCGACATGCAGCAGACCGGCGTGCGGCAGGGCTGCGCCGAGCAGGTAGCCGCCAATGCCGAGCATTTCGAACGCGGTCTTCCATTTGGCGAGGCGCGTCACTGGTAGCGAGACATTCGGGCGCAGCCGGATCAGCGTGACGAACAGATCGCGTGCAATGATCAACGCACTCGGCACGACCAGCCACAGCGACCAGCCCGCATTCGCCGACAGGGCAAGCAGGCTGGCCGCCACCAGCAGCTTGTCGCCAATCGGGTCCATGAACGCCCCAAACGCGCTCACGGCGTCCAGCTTGCGGGCGGCATAGCCATCGACGAAATCAGTCAGGGCCACGAAGACGAACATTGCGAAGGCCAGCCAGTGTGCAGGCGCCTCCCGCCCGATACCAAGGATCAGCCCACCGACCACGAAGGCCAGGGCGCAGCGCGCCAGGGTCAGCGCATTGGGGATCCATTTCAATGACATGTCCGCGATGTGTCCTTCCT
Organism: uncultured Henriciella sp.; assembly: GCA_965367765.1. Classification (GTDB taxonomy): domain Bacteria; phylum Pseudomonadota; class Alphaproteobacteria; order Caulobacterales; family Hyphomonadaceae; genus Henriciella. Next base: position 3,517 of record CBDUKI010000125.1, on the reverse strand, counting down.
CTCGTCCCTAGACCCTGCTGCGCCAGACCCGTCAATCCCGGAGCAGAATTAGAACGCCAAACCTAAAAACCGCGCTATATTGCCCTTTACGTTAGCGTGAGGCTTGCACTTTGGTCTTAGTCCAGCTACCTGCGAGCCAGCAAAATCATATACCAACATTAGGAGCCGTCCATGAAGGTGCTCGTCCCCGTAAAACGGGTCATCGATTACAATGTGAAAGTCCGGGTAAAATCGGACCAGAGCGGTGTTGACCTCGCCAATGTGAAAATGTCGATGAACCCATTCGACGAAATTTCCGTTGAAGAGGCTGTCCGCCTGAAAGAAGCCGGTACGGTCACTGAGATCGTCGTGGTCTCTGTCGGCCCACAACAGGCCCAGGAAACCATCCGCACCGCCCTCGCCATGGGCGCTGATCGCGGCATCCTGATCAAGACGGACGAAACGGTTGAGCCGCTGGGCGTTGCCAAACTGCTGGCCAAAGTGGTTGAGGAAGAAAGCCCGCAGCTGGTCATCCTCGGCAAGCAGGCGATTGATGATGACAGCAACCAGACCGGCCAGATGCTGGGGGCCCTGCTTGACTGGCCACAAGGCACTTTCGCCTCTGAGGTCAAGATTGACGGCGACACGGTCAGCGTGACCCGCGAAGTTGACGGCGGCCTGCAAACCGTTGCCCTGCAAGGCCCGGCGATTGTCACCGTTGACCTGCGCCTGAACGAGCCGCGCTACGCCTCCCTGCCGAACATCATGAAGGCCAAGAAAAAGCCGATCGACATGAAAGAGCCGGGTGATTACGGCGTCGACATTTCCCCGCGCCTGAGCGTTGTGAAGGTCACTGAGCCGCCTGTCCGCCAGGCTGGTGAGAAGGTCGAAGACGTTGCCACCCTGGTGGCCAAACTCAAAGCTGCGGGAGCTGTATAATGGCTGTTCTGGTTATTGCTGATCACGACAATGCGGTCCTGTCTGATGCGACCGCGAAAACTGTAACGGCAGCCGCTGCTTTCGGTGGTGACATCGACGTGCTGGTGGCTGGCGAAGGCGCTGGCGACGTGGCGGCGGCAGCGGCGAAGCTGGCCGGAGTGCGCAAGGTGCTGCACGCTGACGGCGCGGCCTACACCAAGCAGGTTGCCGAAGCCATGGAAGCCCTGATCGTGCCGTTGATGGCCGGTTATGACGCCCTGTTCGCCCCGGCCACCACCATGGGCAAGAACGTCACCCCGCGCATCGCTGCCAAGCTGGATGTCATGCAGCTGTCAGACATTATCGGTGTCGAGGACCAGGACACATTTGTGCGCCCGATCTATGCTGGTAACGCGATCATGACGGTCAAATCATCCGACGCCAAGAAAGTGGTCACCGTCCGCGGCACCGCATTCGACGCGGCTGGTGATGGCGGCTCTGCCGCTGTTGAGAGCGTTGACGCGCCTGCCGGTCCGTTCAAGGCCGAATTCGTCTCCGAAGAAGTCGTCAAGTCCGACCGCCCGGAACTGACCGCCGCCAAGACGGTTGTCTCTGGTGGCCGCGCGCTTGGCTCGGAAGAAGAGTTCCAGCGCCTGATCATTCCGCTGGCTGACAAGCTCGGCGCCGCAGTTGGCGCTTCACGGGCCGCTGTTGATGCCGGCTACGCACCGAACGATTACCAGGTCGGCCAGACCGGCAAGATCGTCGCGCCCGAATTGTATGTCGCCATCGGCATTTCCGGCGCCATCCAGCACTTGGCCGGGATGAAGGATTCCAAGATCATCGTGGCCATCAACAAGGATGAAGAAGCCCCGATCTTCCAGGTTGCCGATTATGGCCTGGTCGCAGACCTGTTCAATGCCGTGCCGGAGCTGACCGACGCGCTCTAGGCCGGGATCGACCGAACAAGAAAGCCCGCACCCCGAGGTGCGGGCTTTTTTATTGGCGTCAAACCGGAATATCCCGGCCTGAACGATCATGTTCATCATAGGTTCATTGGGGCCAGACAGTCTGGGCAGACAATTCGGGGACATTGATGATTAGCAGTTTACTTTATTATTTGCTCGGCGGTTTACGTGTCCTGGCAGGCACGCTGCTTTGTGGCATGGGGGTCGGCTTCGCCTTTGCCGGGGATATTGAGAACCCGCTCTTCAAGGGCCTTGGCTATCTCGGTGCCACGGCCATCGGCCTGCTCCTGATTGCCTGGGGATACCTCTATTTCAAAACGGCCGAAGATCAGGATGCACCCTATCCATATCTTGTCGTCCTGGCTCTGCTGACCTGGGCCTCGATCATCAGCTTTGCGGGCATTATGACCCAGGTGAACCTTGATGGTGGAGGCGTGCCAGCTGTGCTTCTTTTCGGCCCGGCCCTGTTCGGCATGGCCGTGGTATCCTGGGGCATGTGGCTGGGTTTGCGTCCGCAAAAACGACCGTCTGAATGATCGCGCACCTTGCCCTCACGGGTTTGTGAAGCCGTACACAGGGCATCGGCGCGCTCACCTAACCAAAGATTTATGCATTTTACGCTGGATTTGCAGCAGATACGCCTTCAAACCGCCATACCGGCCCACTATTTATGCAATAGTGCTATAAAACACATGCACTTTATGGGGACTGACGCTGCCGTTGGACGGGGCTAGAGGTTCTCATGAGACATCTGAACCGGACTGGACGCCTGCAAGGGTCTGGAATGGGGATAAGGAGGACCAAACGTGGCCAATACTACTGCAGCGACCGCAAGTCGCGCCATGGCTCTCAGCCCGGAACAGGGCCTTAGCCGTTACCTGAATGAAATTCGCAAATTCCCGATGCTGGCCAAGGACGAGGAGTTCATGCTCGCCAAGCGCTGGGTCGAACGTGGCGACTCTGCTGCCGCCGAAAAGATGGTGACCAGCCACCTGCGCCTGGTTGCCAAGATTGCCATGGGCTACCGTGGCTATGGCTTGCCCATGGCGGAAGTGATTTCCGAGGGCAATGTCGGACTGATGCAATCGGTCAAGAAATTCGACCCTGACAAGGGTTTCCGCCTCGCAACCTATGCCATGTGGTGGATCCGCGCCGCGATCCAGGAATATATCCTGCGCTCGTGGAGCCTGGTGAAGCTCGGCACCACGGCTGCCCAGAAGAAGCTGTTCTTCAACCTGAGGCGCATGAAGGGTGAGATCAAGGCACTGGAAAATGGCCAGTTGCGCCCCGACCAGGTCGCCGAGATTGCCGAAAAACTCAACGTCCCGGAAAAGGACGTGATCTCGATGAATGGCCGGATGAGTGGCTCAGACGCCTCGCTCAACGCGCCAATGGGCACCGAAGGCGACATGGAATGGCAGGACTGGCTCGCCGATGAAGAGCCGAACCAGGCCGAATCCTATGCCGAGAACCAGGAGTTCAGCGCCCGTATGGAACTGTTGCAGGAAGCCATGACCGACCTGTCGGAACGCGAGCAGCACATCCTGACCGAGCGTCGCCTGACCGATGAACCAAAGACGCTCGAAGAGCTGTCAGAGGTTTACAATGTCAGCCGCGAACGCATTCGTCAGATCGAGGTGCGGGCCTTCGAA
>CBDUKI010000124.1:0-7932 GCA_965367765.1 uncultured Henriciella sp. | reverse complement strand
GATGTGGCGACAAAGCTGGCCGCATCCGGGGCCATGGTCACGGTCCAGGACTGGCCAGGCTCGGTGATCCGGCGCGGCTCGCCGCCACCCGTCGCAGCGATCTCGTAGAGGTGTCGCTCCAGCGGCGTGTCTCGATAGCCGGTGAAATAGACCGCCCCGCCGCCGACATCATGCGCCTTGATGGCATCAATAGCCCAGTCGCCGCCAGCGATCAGCGTGCCCCCGGTCTGTGGCGCATTGAGGTCACGGCGCCAGATCGCCCGGAACCCGCTCTCCTCGCTGGTCAGCAGGACGGTTGCCTCCTCCACCGGGACAAAATCGTCGGACAGGTTCACCCACTTGTCCTGCGTCTCGGTGAAGCCGATCACGCCCTCACGCGCGCCGGGCGCAAAGCAGACAAGGTCGAGCTGAGTCTGGTTCCGGTTGACGCGCTGAACCGTCAGCGTGCCGTCTTCCAGCCAGTTGACGCGCGCCAGGTACTGGTCCGTGGCTGGGCCCCAATCGTCGCGCCGCCAGTCGATCTGGGTCGTCTCTCCGGTTGCCATGTCGTGCACGAACAGGTCAACAATCGCGTTCGCCCGCCCGGCGCGCGGATAGCGCTGTTCGATTACCGTCACCGCCTCGGCGGCAATGTCAAAGCGCGGGATGATATCGACCGGGCTTTCATCAACCCGCGTATAAGCGACATAGCGCTCGTCAGTGCTCCACCAATAGCCGGTATATCGGCTCATTTCTTCCTGCGCGACGAACTCGGCCACGCCATAGCTGATTGCCTTGTCTGGTTCGGCCTGTGGCGACAGGCGGGTCTCCTGATCATCGCTCAGGCTGATGGCGTAGAGCGCGCCGTCGCGAATGAAGCTGACATGGCCGCCCGCCGGGCTGACCCTGGCATCGTATTCAAATGCATCCGTATCGGTCAGCTGGCGCGTGGTGGGGCCATCCGCGCCGAGGCGAACCAGGTGCAGGTTCCCGCCCAGTGGCACCAGGATCGTATCGCCCGTGCCCCAGTCATAGCTGACAATGCCCTTGCGTCCGGCAATGCGCTTGCGCTCGCGCATCGCCTTTTCGGCTTCCGATAATTCGGCCTCGTCCGGCTCCAGCAGGCGGCTGTCGACCAACAGGCTCTGTTCGCCGGATGTGGTATCGAACTGCCACAGGTCATAGCGATCCCCCTCATCACCGCGCGCCTTCAGAAAGGTGACGCGCTGGCCGTCCGGGGCGTATTTCACGCCCATCGGCACCGGGCCAGACAGGCCCGGACTGGCAAACAGGCGCTCAATCGTCAGTCGCTGGGTCTTGGTCATGGTCGCGGCGGGCTCCAGGTCAGGCTTGGCATGGCCCTCATGCATACGCTGATTTTGCCATCTGTCACCGCGCCTCATGCTTGATTTTCTGCGCCAGCCGCGCAAGTAACGCGCCCTACAGGAACAATCGCTTTCAAGGAGCTCCGTCCATGGCCGGACCGCAATACGTTTACCACATGCAGGGCGTCTCGAAGACCTATCCGGGCGGCAAGCAGGTGTTCGAGAATATTCACCTGTCCTTCCTGCCCACGGCCAAGATCGGTGTCGTTGGCGTCAATGGTGCCGGTAAGTCGACCCTGCTCAAGATCATGGCCGGTGTGGAAACCGAATTTTCCGGCGAGGCCTGGGCTGCCGATGGTATCAAGGTCGGCTACCTGCCGCAGGAACCGCAGCTCGACCCATCGCTCAGCGTGTTCGAGAATGTCGCCAGCCAGTGCCCGGAAAAGCAATTGCTCGACCAGTTCAATGCCGTGTCGATGAAGCTCGGTGAGGATTATTCAGACGAGCTGATGGAAGAAATGACCACCTTGCAGGAACAGGTCGATGCGGCCGATGCCTGGGACATTGATTCCAAGATCACAATGGCCATGGAAGCCTTGCGCTGCCCCGATGACAGTGCCGATGTCGCCAGCCTGTCGGGCGGTGAGATCCGCCGCGTGGCGATCTGCCAGCTGCTGCTGTCCAAGCCTGACATGATCCTGATGGATGAACCGACCAACCACCTGGATGCCGAAACGGTGGCCTGGCTGCAGAATTATCTCATCAACTTCAAGGGCTGCGTGATCCTGGTTACCCACGACCGTTATTTCCTTGATGACATTACCGGCTGGATCCTTGAGCTCGATCGCGGGCGCGGCATTCCCTATGAGGGCAATTATTCGGCCTGGCTGGAACAGAAGGCCAAGCGTCTGGAGCAGGAAGCACGCGAGGACAAGGGCAAGCAGCGTGCACTGGCCAAGGAACTGGAATGGGTGCGAGCTGGCGCCAAGGCGCGCCAGGCCAAGTCAAAGGCGCGTATCCAGCGCTATGAGGAAATGGCCAGCCAGGCAGAGAAGGAAACCGTCTCACACGCCACCATTCGCATTCCCCCTGGCCCGCGCCTCGGCAATGTCGTGCTTGAAGTGGACCATCTCAACAAGGCGTTCGGCGACAACCTGTTGATCGAAGACCTGTCCTTCAAGCTGCCACCGGGCGGTATTGTCGGCGTGATCGGCCCGAACGGGGCCGGTAAGTCGACCCTGTTCAAGATGATCCTCGACCAGGAACAGCCCGATTCCGGCACCCTGAAACTGGGTGAGACGGTCAAGCTTGGCTATGTCGACCAGAGCCGCGACAAGCTCGATGACAAGAAGAATGTATGGGAAGAGATTTCCGATGGGCTGGACGTCATCAAGCTCGGCAATGTCGAGATGAATTCACGCGCCTATGTCAGTGCTTTCAATTTCAAGAAGACAGATCAGCAAAAGCCGGTCGGCAAGCTGTCGGGCGGTGAGCGCAACCGGGTTCACCTCGCCAAGATGCTGCGCGAAGGCGGCAACCTTCTGCTGCTCGATGAGCCGACCAACGACCTCGACGTTGAAACGCTGCAGGCGCTTGAAGAAGGGCTTGAGGGCTTTCCCGGCTGTGCCGTGGTCATCTCGCACGACCGCTGGTTCCTTGACCGTATGGCGACCCACATTCTCGCCTTCGAGGGCGACAGCCATGTCGAATGGTTCGAGGGGGATTTCTCCTCCTACCTGGAAGACAAGAAGCGCCGCCTCGGCCCGGATGCCGTCGAGCCCAAACGCGTCAAGTTCAAGAAATTTGCGCGGTAAATGCCCCGGCCAGTGACCTTCTGGTTCGAATTTGCGTCGACATATTCCTACCTGTCGGCCATGCGGATCGAGGCAGAGGCGAGCCAGCGCGGCGTGGCGGTGACCTGGAAACCGTTTCTTCTCGGGCCGATCTTTCAGTCACAGGGCTGGCAAACCTCGCCCTTCGCAATCTATCCGGCCAAGGGCCGTAACATGTGGCGTGATATGGAGCGCCGGGCCGAGAAATACGGCCTGGCCTTCAATCGCCCGTCCGACAGTGCCCTGCGTGCCTTTCCTCAGCACAGCGTCCTGGCGGCGCGTGTCGCCATCGCCGCGCTGCACGAAGACTGGGGAACGGACTTTTGCAAGCGGGTCTATCTCGCCCAATTCGTTGAGGGTCGTGACATCTCCGATCCATTGACCCTTGCTGACTGTATCGAGGCCAGCGGCGGTTCGGATCAGGTCTACTTGCGCGCGGCCCAGTCCGATGCCCAGAAGGCGCGCTTGCGCCAGAATGTTGAGGAAGCCAAGGCGCTCGATCTCTACGGCGCGCCAAGTTTTACGGTAGACGGTGAGCTGTTCTGGGGGGATGATCGCCTGGAGGATGCGCTCGATTGGGCTTTGAAAGGCGAATGACATGGCACACAAATGGTTGGTTGGCATCGCAGGACTGGTCTTGGCTGCATGCGCGCATTCTGGAGGATCGATGATGCCCACGCCCGTGCCAACTGCGTCCGCGCCTGCCTATCAGGCCACCGGCTGGGCCGCCAAGACCCTGCCGGAGCTGGCCGCAGCGCTGGCAAGCGGTGAGCTGACCTCGGTTGAGCTGACCGGGCTTTATCTCGACCGGATTGATCGGATCGACCGGGCTGGACCGACCCTGCAAGCCATCCTTGCCGTCAATCCCGATGCACGGGCCCAGGCCGAGGCCAGCGATGCGCGCCGCGCCGCCGGGGCGCCGCTTGGCCCGCTTGATGGGCTGCCCATCCTGCTGAAAGACAATATCGAAAGCGCCGATCCGATGGCGACCACGGCAGGCGCGCTGGCCCTGCAAGAGAATGTCACCGGGCGCGATAGCCCGCTCGTGGCTGGCCTGCGGGCGCAGGGCGCGGTCATTCTCGGCAAGACCAATCTCAGCCAGTGGGCGAATTTCCGATCGCATGATTCCATCAGCGGCTGGTCGGCGCTTGGCGGCCAGGTGCGCAACCCGCACATGCTCGACCGCTCGCCCTGTGGTTCCAGCTCTGGTTCAGGCGCAGCCGTAGCGGCCTCCCTCGCGGCGGGGGCGGTCGGCACGGAGACCAATGGCTCGATCATCTGCCCGTCCAATGTCAACGGCATCGTCGGGTTCAAGCCGACAGTCGGCCTGGTCTCGGCGCAATTTATCATCCCGATCTCACCCTCACAGGATACCGCTGGCCCGATGACCAAGACCGTCACCGGCGCGGCGATGATGCTGTCCGCCATGGCCGATCCGGCCGAGGCTCAAGACTATGTCAGCGGGCTTGACCCTGACGCGCTGAAAGGCAAGCGCGTCGGCGTGCTGCGCTTCTCCGTCGGTTCGAATGGTGACATTATCTCGGCCTTTGATCGCTCGCTCGCAACGCTGGCCGCCCAGGGCGCCGAACTGGTCGAGATCGACACGTTCAGCCCGGAAACGGAGGATTTCTGGACCGAGTCCCTGCTGGTCCTGGAATATGAGTTCAAGGCCAGCCTGAATGCTTACCTGGCCGACGCGGCGCCCGGCGTGAGCGCGCGCACGCTGGCGGACATCATCGCCTTCAATGACACCCATAGCGAGGCCGAGCTGGCCCTGTTCGACCAGTCCATCTTGCTGGAATCCGAGGCGCTGGGCGGGCTTGAAGACGAGGCTTACCAGTCCGCGCTCACCAATATCCAGACCGCCACCCGAAGCGCAGGGATCGACCGTCTGCTGCGCGAGTATGGCGTTAATGTCCTGGTTGCGCCATCCGGTCCGGTCGCGCCGCGTGTTGACCCGGTCAATGGCGATGTCTGGCCGGCCTGGGCTGGCGCCGGATACCTCGCCGCCATAGCCGGTTACCCGCACCTGACCGTGCCCATGGGCGATGTCCACGGTATTCCGCTCGGCCTGTCCTTCATGGGCGCGCATGGCGATGATGCCGCGATGCTGGCCTATGGCTATGCCTTCGAACAGGCGAGCCAGCGCCGCGTCGATCCACACTATCTCAGCGATGCCGAGGCCTGGCCTGAGATTGCCAGCGCCATGCAGGGCCCGCGCTAGACCTCCAGCTTCGGCCACACCGCCATGGCACCCAGGGCAGCGGTCAGCACGGCGCAACTCGCCCCGGCCAACACGATCAGGCCGTGAGAGATCCATGGGGCCAGCAGGGCTGTTCCGCCCGCGGCGACCAGCAGGATGGCGAGGATGGTCAGCGAAGCGGCCCGGTCATCATCGCCGTGCCCGGCCAGGATGGCGCGGAAGAAGCCGGGTGGCCCGCGAAAGCCCAGTCCCGCATTGACCGGGATGAACAGGACGGCGAGCCAGATCGGATCGCCATTGCCCCATGTCGCGAACGCCAGCAGGGCGACCCCGCCCAGCGCCGCCAGGGCCGTGCCGAGCCAGATCATCGTCTCGGCTCCGAACCGCGTCACCAGGAGGCCGGTCGTGTTGGAGGCCGCGACGAAACAACTGATCCCGGCGACCTGCATGATGATGAAGTCACTGATTGTGCCGCCCATCGCGTTGACGATCACCACCGGGGCCCCGAACACGAAGATCAACAGGCCACCGACGACCAGGGCCTGGCTGACGCAATAGCGCAGGAAAACCGGTGAGCGCATCAAGCGCCAATAGGAACCGGTGCCCGAGCCGCCTGCACTGGGCGGTAACAGGCCGCCAAATACCCGCAGGACAAGCGCCAGCAGGGCGGCCAGCACCGCCGTCAAAGTGAAAGATAATTGCCAACCGCCCAGCGATAGCAGCCACAGGCCGACAATGGGTGCCGCCGCCGGAACGATGGATTCAATGCTGGAAAACAGGCCCATGGCACGGATTGCACCAGCCTCGTCAAACAGCGCCTTGATGATGCCCGGGGCAAACACCGCCGGGGCTGCCGAGGCTATGCCTTGCACCAGGCGCAGGCCGATCAGGGACGGCATATTGGGCATCAGCGTGCCGAGCGCTGACAGGGCGGCAAATATGGCCAGGCCCGCCACCAGGCAATTGCGCCGCCCGAACCGCGCGCCCAGGCTGCCGAACAGGATCAGGCCGATCGCCGTGCCGGCGACATAGGCGGCGATGACCAGCTGCGCGCTCGCCTCGCTGCCACCCAGTTCAGCCGGCAGGTCGGGGATCGCCGGTAGCACAAGGTCAATCCCGGACAGGCCAAGAACCGTCCCGGCGACAAGCAGGACGAATGCAAGTACAGGTCGTGTTGAAACGCTCATGTCAGATGCCCCCTGGGATCAGGGCCAGACACGCGCTGACCCGCACGCTGGCTTCCTATCATGATTTCCCGGCAAGTCCCGTCCGCGATCTCAGCGCGACTGGAATTTAGGTCCGATCAGTCCGCGCGTCAGCAATGGCGCTTGATGAACGCGCCGATCCGCCCAACCGCATCCTGGGCTTCAGGAATATTGGGAAAAATCTGCCAGACATGGATCAGACCGTCTGCAACCTCCAGCGTGACATCGACGCATGAGGCGCGCGCCTTTTCAGCAAAGCGCGTGCTGTCCGACATCAGGATTTCTCGCGTGCCGACCTGCAACAGCAGCGGCGGCAGGCCCGTGAGGTCGCCATGCAACGGGGCAGCAAGCGGATTGCGCAGGTCATTGCCCGCATATTGTATACCGCCGTCGCGCAAGCCGTCAGTATTGAGCATCGGGTCGTCAACGGCGCCCGGCTGGGCGCTTGGTCCGGTCCCTTCCAGGTCGGTCCAGGGCGACAGGCCGATGGCACACGCGGGCAGGGTTTCGCCGGATGATTTCAGGGCCAGTAATGTGCAGAGCGCCAACCCGCCACCGGCTGAATCGCCTGCTATGGCGATGTTTTCAGGTTTATGACCTTGCTCGACCAGCCAATGCCAGCAAGCCGTAGCGTCTTCCACCGCTGCCGGAAACGGGTGTTCGGGTGCCAGGCGATATTCGGGTAGCAGGACACGGGCCTCGGCAGCGCGGGCGATCCGCCCGGCGAGGCCACGATGGGTGTTGCGCGAACCCATGATATAACCGCCGCCGTGCAGGTAGAGGACGATCCGCTCTGGTCTGGCATCGCCGACGCTGACCCAGTCCGCCACGACGCCGCCAGCATCAACCTCCTGGGCGACAATGTCTGCCTCGGCAGGAAACATGGTCGCGGACGCCTCCATCATGGCGCGCTGGTCGTCCAAGGCCAGGTTCTCCAGGCTGCTGGCACCAATCACGGCAACAATCTGTTCGTGTTCAACGCTTGGCATGCGGCATGTCTCCATCGGGGATGCAGGTGATTTTTGAAACCTAGCACCGATGCCTACCGAGTCCATCACAGTTGCTTCTATCCCCCATCCCCCCCGCCAAACCCCAATCCCCACGGGCCCCTGACAGAAATCCATCCGCCCCCTTGGCGGGTGGTGGATAATGGTGGCCATGTCTCAACCCGATCATGCCCTTCTTTACCGCGCCGTGCCGGTGCTGGTCTGGCCGGGGTTGTGGTGGCAGCTGTTCCGGCTCCGCCTCTGGGTCGCCGCGACCGGGCAGGACGTGCTGTGCGGTGTCGACCGCTGGGGCAATCTGCGGGTTCACCTGGTCGGCGATGATCCGGCCCGCTGGACACCGAGCGCGTATCCGCATCTGCATCAGTATTATCTGACGGATGA
>CBDUKI010000123.1:0-7966 GCA_965367765.1 uncultured Henriciella sp. | reverse complement strand
AACATGTGGTGCAGGCCAAGATGGTAGGATGACCAGGCATCCAGGTTTTCCGATGTGTTGAGCTGCGCCTTGCGGGCTTCATGGGCTGTGATCTGGAGTTCCAGCGAAGCGATGATGCTGGCCACGATCTGCCGCCGGATCAGGTGAATATCATCCAGGGAGGCGCTGTATTGTTCAGCCCAGATGATCAGGCCGGTCTTCGTATCCGTCAGCTCCAGCATGAGCGACAGGCCCGGCCCGTAAACGTCCAGTGATCCGGTCAGGCAATAGCGCACGCCTAACTGCTGGCCAATCTGGTGTGGGCTGGTTTGGGAAGCGTCCAGCTGGAAGCTCGACCCACGGGCAATGACGAACAGCCACCGCAACCTGGCCAGCTCTGTAATCACTTCCTGGGCGAGTGCCCTGGCCATGCCAGCGTGCGGCCCGGCGTCACCAACCGGGGTGAAGGGCAGGACGGCGATAGACGGGCGATTGTTGCGCAGCAGGTCTCGCCCCTCTGGGGCCGTATCACGAACCAGTAGCTGGGTCTGGTCATTGACTTCGATTGATGCGCGCGGGGCCGCTTCAGGGGCTTCGACCGGGGCGACGAAGCGAAACCCCCGGCCATGAATGGTCTTGATGAAGGCCTGCGTCTTGCCGGTATCGCCCAGCAGTTGACGGGCGGACTTGATGCGGCTGCTCAGCGCCGCATCTGAAATGAACCGTCCGTCCCAGACCACGTCTATGATCTCGTCCTTGGTAACAATGCGGTCGGCCTGGCTGACCAGCAGCTGCAGCAACTCAAAGACTTGTGGCTCTATGCTCAGGGCCTCGCCATCGCGGCGCAGTTCGAACTTGTGCGGATCAAGCTCGAAAGAAGCGAATCTGAACACCATCGCGCCAAACCTAGCATATCTACAGAATATCTACAGAACTTCTCCAGATCGCCTCCAAGCAAGCCCGTCCGGCCACCGGTATATCTCTCCTCACTGGCCGCGGAATGGTTTCGCGGCAAATGCATTAAGGAGAATAAAATGCCACTCGTAACGATTGATGTCATCAAGGATGTTTTCACCCCTGCTCAGAAGCAAGAGCTGATCGAGAACGTGACCGAAGCCATGATTGCCGTGGAAGGCGAAGCGCTTCGCTCTGTCACCTGGGTTCGGATCATGGAAGTCGAACAAGGCGACTGGGCCATTGGTGGCCAGCTGCTCTCGGCCGGAGCTGTTCAGGCCATGGCGGCGGCCTGACGACGCTGACCTGCTCATCATCACCCCCGTTCGCGACTGGCGAGCGGGGGTCATTGATTCAGCCATGCGCAAGAAACGGGTGGCGGGCAACCCAGCCACGCGGCAAACTGCGGGCATGACAGATATTCTTCCCCTTTCCGAACGCTGCGCGGCCTATGAACGAATGGCCAGCGCCCTCCAGCATCTGGGCGATACCTGGCGCGACTGGCCGGACCTGGCCGCCTGCGCGCATGCGGTTGGCCTGTCGCCCTCCCACTTTCAGCGCGAATTCAGCCGCTGGGCCGGGGTCAGCCCGCGCCAGTTCCAGAGCGCGCTTGCGCATGCCGAGGCAGGCGATTTGCTGCGCCAGGGGGCCAGCGTGCTCGAGACCAGTTTCGAGACCGGCCTGTCCTCGCCCTCGCGTCTGCATGACCTGTTCATCGCCCATGAGGGGCTCTCGCCAGGTGAGGCCAAGACCGGTGGCGATGGCGCACGCCTGACCATTGGCCGGGCCGCCACGCCGTTCGGCACGGGCGTCTTCCTGGTCTCACCGCGTGGCCTGTGCGGGCTTGGCTTTGCTGATGCCGGGGTCGCAGCGAAGACCGGCTTCGTGCACCCTGGATATAGCGAGGATGAGGTCTTTGCTGACCTGTCATCGCGCTATCCGCAGGCGGACACCACCCGTGACGACGCCGAGGCCGCGCGCTGGGCTGGGCGGATATTCGGCGATGGCGGCGAGGTCGCCCTGGCGGTTTATGGCACGCCGTTTCGGCGTCAGGTCTGGCGCGCGCTCCTGGATATTCCGGCAGGTGAGACCTGGACCTATGGCGACGTGGCCCGCCATGCTGGACGCCCAAAAGCAGCGCGTGCTGCCGGTACGGCGATTGGCGCTAACACGCTGGCCTGGCTCATCCCCTGCCATCGGGCGCTTGCATCCGACGGAAGGTTACATAATTACCATTGGGGCACAGCACGCAAACGCGCTATGCTGACCTATGAACGGGTGCAGGTGGCCTGATACAGCCTGCACCGAACCGGTGAGGCGACATGTATTTCGACTGGGTGTCATTTTTCTACTTCGGCCTGCTCGGCCTGATTGCGGTCTGGGGCGGCGTACTTGCCTGGCAGAGGTACAAGCTGCCGGATTTTGCCGGGCAGGTTTATGATTCCAATATTGAGAAAGGCTTGCTCAATCCGGCCATCGCGCGCGAGGCTTATGTCGAGAGCTATGTGCGTTCCGAAGCGCCGCGCGCTGGGGTTTTCCGCTGTGCGACGGCACTGTTCAGCCTGTTGATCGTACCGGCCCTGGTGTCCATGTTCAATCGCATCTGGGATATGGGATGGCGCGCATTGGGCGCCGTTGAAGGACCGTATGAGCGCGGTTACATGTTGCACACGTTCATGACCTTTGTTGTCGTCATGGCCGTGATTGTTGGCCTGCTCTATGTGGTGACAGCCTTTTACTATCGAACCGCGCCGCCGACCCTGGCGCAGGAAATCAAGCGTCTTGAAGGAGAATTGGGATGAGTGCCGAGTTTCTGCACACAATGGTCAGAGTACGCGACATCGATACCTCGCTGAAATTCTATGTCGAAGGCCTCGGCCTGCAGGAAATCACCCGGTATGAAAGCGAAGCCGGGCGTTTTACGCTGGTTTTCCTCGCATCGCCTGAAGACATTGCGCGCTGCGGTGGCATTCCTGAAGGCGTGCGCCCGACGCAGATGAACATTCCGATGATCGAACTGACCTATAACTGGGATCCTGAAGATTATCAGGGCGGGCGAAATTTTGGCCATCTCGCCTATCGCGTCGATGATATCTATGCCGCCTGCGCACGTTTCCAGGCGCTCGGCGTGGTCATCAACCGTCCGCCACGTGATGGTCACATGGCCTTCGTACGCTCACCGGACGGTATTTCCGTCGAGCTGCTGCAGAAGGGTGAGGGCCTGGCCCCGCAAGAGCCCTGGGCCAGCATGGACAATACGGGCAGCTGGTAGGCCCCTACAGTTCCTCGATGCGGGCTCCTCGCGCTTCGAGGATGTCGCGCATTTCCCAATAAGCGCGCGGCGTGCGGTAAAGCGGAATGCGTGGGTGCAGGTGATGCACGATATGATACTGCATGCCCATTGAGCCGATATTGCCGAGTGCGGCGCGGAAACTGCGCGTGTCGCGATAGCGCCCTTTTTCCTTTGCCGGGTGGTGCGGTGCCCAGCTGAGATAATACAGGATATAGGTCTGCCCGATATGGCGTGGCAGCCACCACAAGAGGGCCGCCTCTATGGCCAGCCCATTCCAGGCAAGGGCTGATAAAATGCCGTAATAGGCAAGATTGTAGACCACCCCATCGAGTATCAGGTCTTCACGTCCGATCCGCTGTAGGGCTTCGCCATAGGCGTCAGGTCCGCCGGCGGTGCCGGGCTGGCGGTTCTGGATCGATGTCCAGATCGCAGCCAGGGGCCCCGGCGCGCTTGTCGAATAGTCCGGGTCCAGTTCCGGATCATTGGCGTGTTTATGGTGTTCCATATGGGTTGCGCGGGCGACCCGATAAGGCAGGACCAGAGGAAGGGTGGACAGGTGGCCAACCAGTTCATTCAGCCAGCGCAGTTTTTCACCCGGCCGAGCGATAATGCCATGCTGGGCCTCATGTGAGGGCAGGTAGCAGAGCATCACGTTTAGTGTTGCGAAAATGAAGCCGAGCCATAGCGGGATCACCCCAAACAGAACAAGTGGCCAGAGTGATAGCCAGACGGCCAGGTTGCCCAACCCCCACGCGACCGCGAGATAGGGAAACTTGCCGATATGGCGCCGGGCAATGCGCATTTCGGCCTGCATCAGCTCCTGGCTGCTCAGGCCCTCATATGTGTCTTGCGCACTCATATCCACCGCCCCCGGACCTGGGCAAAACAGCCATACAGGCCTGCCAGGATCAGGCCACTGGCAAGGGCCGACAGGCCAAAAGGCGGGGTCCAGCCAACCCGAACGATGATTTGAGCGATCAGGGGCGCAAGGAAGCCGAAGGCAAACACCAGCGCGCCATAGTCAAAGATTGTTTTTATGATTGTGATCATGGGAGCCTCCCAGCCTACAAAAATGACACATGCGTCAACTTTGTGCAAGCTGGGAGGCGAATGTACGCCTAGTACAGCGTTGCCAGTGCCTTGGCGTCGTAATCGGTCAGTTCTTCGACGCGGCCATGGCGGATTTTGCTGACCCATTCAGGATCCTGCAGCAGGGCACGGCCAATGGCGACCATGTCGAACTCGCCCTTGTCGAGCCGCTCAATCACGTCGGCGATCGGGCGTGTCTTCGAGCCCTGACCGGCAAACGCGCCGATAAAGTCTGATGACAAGCCGACAGAGCCAACGGTGATCGAGGTCAGCCCTGTCAGTTTCTTGCACCAGCCCGCCAGGTTGAGGCCATTCTCGCCGTCCACCTTGGGGAATTCGGCTTCCCACCAGCGCCGCTGCGAGGCATGCAACACATCGACCCCGGCCTCAGCAAACACGTTCAGGAAGGCTTCCAGCTCCTGCGGGGTCTCGGCCAGGCGAACATTGTAATCCTGCTGTTTCCACTGCGAGAAGCGCAGGATGATCGGGATATCCTCACCGACCTGCTTGCGGCATTCCTTGATGATGTCCCCGGCAAAAGTGGCGCGCCCAACCAGGTCGCCGCCAAAGCGGTCTTCGCGCGTGTTCATGACGTTCCAGAAGAATTCGTCGATCAGGTAACCGTGAGCGCCGTGCAGTTCGATACTGTCAAAACCGAGACGCGCTGCTTCGCCTGCCGCATTGGCATAGGCCATGACCATATCGGCAACTTCGCTTTCGGTTGGTTCGGGCTGGACCTGCTTGCCCTTATGGGTCTTGCCGGATGGTCCGTCTGACGGGGCGTCCGGGTCCGGGCCGGTGCCAGGCTTGCGCATCATGCCCATGTGCCAGATCTGGGGCGCAATCTTGCCGCCTGCGGCATGAACGGCATCGGCGACAGTCTGCCAGCCAGCCAGCGCCTTGTCTTCATGGAAGTTCGGGATACGTGGATCGCCAGATGCACCGCCGCGCGCGACCGTGGTGCCTTCGGTAATGATCAGGCCGACATCAGCCGCGGCCCGGCGGGCATAATAATCGGCGACATCCTGGCCCGGTACGCCGCCCGGCGAGAATGACCGGGTCATCGGAGCCATGACCACACGGTTTGGTACGTCCATGCCGCGAATCTTGATAGGTTCGAAAAGTGGCGCAGTATCTGACATGCTGATCTTCCTTATCTTGCAGCCCGCTATGTGTTGTGCGCAACTGGTCAGTGCAAGTGTCACGCAGCGTCATGTACTGCCTTTGAAGTAACATATTGTATTCAGGGACCATTCAGGCCTACGCGCGCAGCCTGAACCGCACGCCAGAGAGGTAATCGCCATGTGTAGAGCACTATTGGCCAGTACAGTTGCAATATCCGGCCTCGCCGCCTGTGCGACACCCGGGATCGATTATGAAACCCGCATCATGCCCGCCAATCTCGCCGCGGCTGAGACCCGCACGGTCCAGGTGGATCGTTTCCGAGGCCCCGCCGGGGGCTGGTATGCAGACCGGTTCGCCTCGATGCTGGCCAATGCAACGCTGGACGGCGAGCCTTGGTTCCGCCTCGCTGACTTTCGTTATGGTGGCCCGGGTGAGGGCCCGGCAGGCACCTATACCGGCCATATCGACATCGATGATTATTCGGTCAGCGAATACACCCAGACGGTCAGCAAGTGTACCGAATGGGATGGCCTGTTCGATTGCGAGACCCGCGAAGACGTTGAGGAGCTTTGCATCTCGGAATCAGTCTCGGTCAGCGTCACCCCGCGCCTGATTGATGCCGATACGGGGCAGATCATGTTCTCCAAATCCTATGGCGGTGAAGCCGGGCGTGATGTCTGTGATGAAGACCATTATCACGGCTTTGGTGGTCTGTTCGGGTCTGGCCGGGGCGCGCCGCCGCCAGAGCTGGTGCGCGAAGCCCTGCTCGAAACCCTGCGCCCGATCCGCAACGATATTGCCCCGCGCAATGCCACAGTGCGCGCCAAGTTTGTCCGTGAAGCCTATGACCCCATGGTCAAGGCTGATCCGCGCTTTGAACAGGCGGTCAAGGCTGGCACACGTGATCCGTTCGCCGCATGTGACACCTGGACGGCCATGGCCGCTCAATATCCCCAGGCGCCAGCTGTGATCCACAATATGGGGGCGTGCGCTGAGGCTTCGCACGATTTCGAGGCCGCTCATGGCCTTTATGCCCAGGCAGCAGAATTGGCGGTGTAATATGGGGAAGGCGGCACCCGCGCCCCGAAGGCATTCGTCCAGTCGCTGCGTCGCCTGTCAGACCACCGCTTGGGGCTGGAGCTGATCGAGGACCTGACCGGCGAACGCGATTACCTGCCGGTCACGCCGGAGGGTGAAAGCGTGACGCGTCCACCACAGCCGGATGAGGCGGGCAGCTAGGTTTCGTCCTCGTGGCCTTCTTGGCCATGTTTGCGCCCTGTATGGACCCTGGCCGCGCGCTCAGCCTCCAGCTTGTCACGCATCTTCTCGGCCTTGGTCCGGCCAAAGCGAACGCGGTTTTCCGCCGCCTGGCGGGCCTCGTCCTTGCGCGCCCTGGCCTTGCGGGCCTTGTTCAGGTTGATCGGTTCGACCATGCCCGCACGGCGCCTATTCCGGGCGGTGGGAATTGCGCCACTGCTCCATGGCCAGCGAGATCGCGAAGGTCTCGCGATATTTCGGGCTGCTGGCCGGACGCGGCGCGCGGGCCGAGGTCAGCGCCATGATTTCGGCCAGCTTGTTGTGTGCGGCACCCGACTGCCCGGCCCCGATATAGGCATGCAGCTCGACCAGGGCGCTCGACAGCGGGTCATTGGCGCGAATGACGAAGTATGGCTCGTCCTCGGCCAGGCGCGGCATGACATCAAATTCGGACGGGTTGGCTTTCGAGCCGACAGGGGCAGTGGACATGGGAGCAGGGCCTTTCTGGGGCAAGTGATTCTCTTTCCCCAGTCTAGGGCGTTTGCCCCGCCACGTCAGTAGCCGGAGAACAATCGGTCAAGTCCTCACCCCGGTGAGATCATCTTGCTTGGGTCGACAATCGCATCGAAATCTTCATCCGAGATGCCGAGGGCGAGGGCTTCGACTTTCAGGGTCGTGCCATTCTTGTGGGCATTCTTGGCGACCTTGGCGGCGAGATCATAGCCGTACTTTTCCTTCAGCGGGGTGACCAGCATCAGCGAGTTCTCCAGCCCGCGCTGGATATTGTCGAGGCGGGGCTCGATGCCGACGACGCAATTGTCGGTGAACGAGACGGACGCATCGGCCAGCAGGCGCACCGATTGCAGGAAGTTGTAGGCCATCATCGGGTTGAATACGTTGAGCTCAAAATGGCCTTGAGAGCCGGCAAAGCCGATGGCAGCATTATTGCCGTGCACGTGGGCGCAGACCTGGGTCATGGCTTCGCACTGGGTCGGGTTGACCTTGCCGGGCATGATCGAGCTGCCCGGCTCGTTTTCCGGCAGGGCCAGTTCGCCGAGGCCGGAACGTGGGCCAGACCCCAGGAAGCGGATATCGTTGGCAATCTTGAAGCAGGACATGGCCACCGTGGTGATCGCGCCGTGGGTGAACACCATGGCGTCATGAGCGGCCAGCGCCTCGAACTTGTTGGGGGCTGACGTGAAGGCAAGGCCGGTAATCTCGGCGATCTGTTCGGCCACTTTTACAGCAAAGCCGACCGGGGAAGCGAGG
>CBDUKI010000122.1:0-7987 GCA_965367765.1 uncultured Henriciella sp. | reverse complement strand
GGAGTGTAGTCCTCGATACGGCTGAACTGTCCGACACGGTTGGGGCGCTGCGCCTGCGCCTGGTTGCGGTCAAGGACCAGGACCCGGCCCAATTTGCGCTGCGTGGGGAAGATGGCAAATATGCACCCGGTGTCTGTCTCGACTTCGATTACTGGGCTGCCATCCCCCGCAAATGATCGATACTGAGCGCACCCGGCTTGAGCTTCTGCACCCGTCACACGCCGCCCGCCTGAGCGCCTATTACCAGCAGAACATGGCCCACCTGAAACCATGGGAACCGCGCCGCCCGGACCGGTTCTTCACGCGTGCCAATTGCGCCGCGCGCGCCCGCCAGGCCCAGAAAGCCTACAAGCAGGGCCGCTCAGCCAATTTCGTCGCGCTTGACCCCGATACGGGCGAGATTGTTGGCATCTGCAATTTCTCGAACATCGTGAAGGGGGTGATGATGGCCGCGACGCTCGGCTATTCAATATCCGAGGCACACCAGGGCCAGGGCCTGATGCATGAAATCCTGTCGGGTGCGATCGCCTATATGTTTGCCAGCCACGACCTGCACCGCATCATGGCAAACTATCGCCCGGAAAATGCCCGCAGCGCGGCCTTGCTCTCACGGCTCGGTTTCGAGAAGGAAGGGCTCGCCCGCTCCTACCTGAAGATTGATGGGGCCTGGCGCGACCATGTGCTGACCTCGAAACTCAATCCGGCTCATACCAGCTTTCAAACCACACCCACTGCGCCTATATCCGGCACATGACCTCAATCCTGTCCGGCATCTCCCTGATCTCTGTTGGCCTCGCCGTCGCCTTGTCGGGCTTTATTCGCCTGATCCAGACCGGCCAGCTCAAGCTGCGTGTCGAGGCCGGCATGACCGGGGTGCGCGAACTCGCTGAACTGAGCGGCATCTCCGACCCGAAAGACCTTCAGGATGTCTTCGGCCCACCCGGCATGCAGCGTGTCTGGCACCATGTCACGCTCGCCCAGATTGCCCGCCAGCGGCGCATGGCAGGCTATTTGATGTCTGACGCGCGCCTGCACTGGGCCTCCATCGCCCTCGCCTTTTCCGCCATGGTGTTCGGCCATTGGAGCCTGCAGCTTGGTCTGCTCATGGCCGCACTGGTCCAGGTCGGCGCCTGGATATCAGCCATGCAATTGCCAAAGTAAGACTTCAAAAACTGCATCAGGCCCAGTATGAGGCAACCCGACGGGCGAAGGACACAGAAGATGAAACTCTGGAAGATGAATGGCGCCGGCAATGCATTCGCGGTGTTTGATGCCCGCGCGCGCCGCTTCACCCCGACCGTGGAACAATTGCGCGAGATTGCGCAAACCATGCAGGCCGACCAGATCATGGCGATTGAGGACGATGCCCGCGCCGATGCCTTCCTGCGGATCTGGAACGCCGATGGCGGTGAGGTCAGTGCCTGCGGCAATGGCACGCGCGCGGTCGCTCACTTGCTGCTTGAGGAGTCTGGCAAGGACCAGGTCACCCTGCAGACCGAGGCAGACCTGCTCAAAGGCCGCCGCGCTGAGAATGGTCTGGTTTCGGTCGACATGGGTTCGCCGCTCCTGGGCTGGGAAGACATTCCCCTGGCCGAGAAGATGGACGTGCGCGGCGTCGATGTGAAAATCGGGCCGATGGACAATCCCTACCTGTCACGCCCGGCTGTTGTCTCTATGGGCAATCCGCATGCTGTCTTCTTTGTCGATGACGTCGACAGCTATGACATCCCCGCCATCGGACCACTGGTTGAGTGGCATCCGCTCTTCCCGGAAGGCACCAATGTGGGTTTCGCCCAGGTGATTGATCGCGAGACCATTCGCCTGCGTGTGTGGGAGCGCGGGGCCGGCCTGACCAAGGCCTGCGGCACCGGGGCCTGTGCCGCGCTTGTCTGTGCCGCCCGGGCAGGCAAGACCGGGCGCAAGGCCCGCCTTATCCTGGACGGCGGCGACCTGTTCATTCACTGGGACGAAGCCACAGACCACGTGATCATGACCGGCCCGGTTGAGCTGGAACAGACGCTGGACGTGTAAGCCCCCCTTGCGGCAAGGCGTTTCCGGCGCGATATGCGCCTTTGAACCATGGCAAAACCCGCTGCCCCCTCCCGGCCCTCGCAGGTCATCACGCTTGGCTGTCGCCTCAACAGCTATGAAAGTGAAGTCATGCGCGGACATGCCGAAGCCGCCGGGCTGGACGGTGCCGTCATCATCAACACTTGCGCGGTTACGGCTGAGGCTGTGCGCAGCGCCCGCCAGACCATTCGCCGCGCCGCAAAGGACAATCCAGACGCGCCGATTGTCGTGACCGGCTGCGCCGCGCAGATTGATGCGCAGATGTTTGCCGAGATGCCTGAAGTCACCCGCGTCATCGGCAATCATGAAAAGATGCAGGCCGAGACCTGGGCCCCGGCCGACCTGCTTGGCGGCACGGAGAAAATTCGCGTCAATGACATCATGTCGGTGACAGAAACTGCGGGCCACCTGATCGACGGCATGGACGGGCGCGCGCGCGCCTATGTCCAGGTCCAGAATGGCTGTGACCATCGCTGCACCTTCTGCATCATCCCCTATGGCCGCGGCAATTCCCGTTCAGTCCCCGCAGGCGAAGTCGTCAACATGGTGCGCCGCCTGGTCGCCAATGGTCACCACGAAGTGGTCCTCACTGGCGTCGACCTGACCTCCTGGGGCGCTGACCTGCCGGGCCAGCCGCAACTTGGCAATCTCGTCCAACGCATTCTGAAACTGGTGCCTGAACTGGCCCAGCTTCGCATCTCGTCCATTGATGCGATCGAGATGGATGAGGCCCTGTTCGAGGCCATGGCTGACCCGCGCGTCGCCCCGTTCATGCATCTCAGCCTGCAGCATGGGGACAATCTCATCCTCAAGCGCATGAAGCGGCGCCATTCGCGGGAACAGGCGATTGAACTGGCGGCCCGCCTGCGCGAGATCCGGCCCGACATAGCGCTGGGCGCAGACATCATTGCCGGGTTCCCGACCGAGACCGAAGCGGCGTTTGAAAACTCGCTCGACCTGATCGAGGCCTGCAATATCGCCTTCCTGCACGCCTTCCCCTACAGCCCGCGTCCGGGCACGCCGGCGGCCCGGATGCCACAGCTCGACAAGGCAACCATCAAGGCGCGCGCCGCCCGCTTGCGCGCCGCCGGAGAGGCCGCGCTGGCGCGCCACCTGTCCCGCCATGTCGGTTCCGTACTCGACGTGCTGGTCGAGACCCCGGGACGCGGTCGCCTGCCCGACTTTTCGCCGGTTGTCTTGCGCGGCTTTGAAGCGGCCGAGGCTGGACGACGAGTGCGGGCACGGATAATCGAACATGACGGCGAAAAACTGATTGGAAACAGCTCATGATCCTGTGGTTCGGCAAGAAAAAGCAGAAAGACGAACTGATCGAAGCTGGCGCACAGATGCCGGAGCCAGAGCTGAGCGCCGAGGAACTGGCCGCAAAGCAAGCCGAGGAAGAGGCTGCCGCCAAGGCCGCCGAGGCAGAGGCCGCTCGCCTCGCCGAGGAAAAGGCCGAGATCGAGCGCAAGATTGCCGAGGCCAACAAGGCCTGGGAAGAGCGCCAGCAGCGCGAAGCCGCCGAGGCCGAGGCCGAAGCCCAACGCCTGGCCGAAGAGGCCGCCAGGGCCAAAGCGGCGCGCGAAGAAGCCGCCCGCAAGGCGGAAGCCGCCCGCCAGCAGGCCGCAGCCGATGAAGCCGCCGCTGAAGCAGCACGTCTTGCCGAGGCAGAGGCCGCCCGCCTTGCCGCCGAAGCTGAAGCGGCTGAACAGGCCGAAGCCGAACGCCGGGCCCAGCAGGCCAAGGCCACCGCAGAACTCGCCCTGCTTGAGAAGCGCCGCGCCGACGAAAAATTGCGTGAGGAATTGGCCGCCAAGGAGGCTGAGCGCCAGGCGGCCATCGCGCGCGGCGAGCCGGATCCGTATGCCGAGGTCAAGGATCCGGGCTTCTTCTCGAAACTGTCTTCTGGCCTCGCCAAGTCTTCCTCAAAGCTGGGGGCCAGCATTACCGGCCTGTTTGCCGGGCGAAAGCTCGACGATGACGCGCTGGAAGACCTCGAAGACCTGCTATTGACCAGCGACATGGGTGGCAAGGTCGCCGCGCGGCTGACCCAGCAGATTGCCAAGGATCGGTTCGACAAGGACGTGACGGGCGAGGAGATCAAGCTGGCGCTGGCCACAGAGATTGAAGCCATCATGGCCCCGCGTGAGCAAATCGTCGATTTCTCTGACGGGCCACGCCCGCGCGTCGTCCTGTTTGTCGGCGTCAATGGCTCTGGCAAGACAACGACCATTGGCAAGATCGCCTCGAAGCTGAAAGCCCAGGGCGCCAAAGCGCTGCTCGTTGCTGGCGATACGTTCCGTGCTGCAGCGATAGAACAGCTGACCGTCTGGGGCGAACGCGCTGGCATTCCGGTCATGTCCAAGCCAACCGGTGCTGATGCGGCCGGGCTGGTTTATGAAGCGATCGAGCGCGCCCAGGCCGAAGACCTGGACCTTGTCCTGGTCGACACAGCCGGACGCTTGCAGAACAAGGCCGAACTGATGGCGGAACTTGCCAAGATTGTCCGCGTGACCCGCAAGCTTGATCCTGACGCGCCGCATGATGTCATCCTCGTACTCGACGCCACGGTTGGCCAGAACGCCCTGTCCCAGGTCGAAGCCTTCCGCCACACCGCAGACGTGACAGGCATCGTGATGACCAAGCTGGATGGCACCGCCAAGGGCGGTGTGCTCGTCGCCATTGCAGAATCGCACGCCCTGCCCATTCACTTTGTTGGCGTCGGCGAGAAGGCCGAGGACCTGCAACCGTTTTCGGCCCGCGCCTATGCCCGGGCCCTGGTTGGCCTCTCAGATGCCGCGCTTGAGGCCCCCGAACCGGTCGAGGCGCAATGAGCGCGAACGACAAGACGCGTTTGCGCGCAGAGATGAAGCAACTGCGCGAGGAATTGGCGGCACGCGACCCGGATGCCGATGAGAAGGTCGCTGACAAATTCCCGCTGAAGCTGCTGGAGCGCTACGGTCCGACCGTCTCTGCCTATTGGCCGATTGGCAGTGAGCTGGACCCGCGCGCCCTGATGACGCGGTTGAAACAGGCCGGGGCGGACCTCGCCCTGCCACGTGTTGAAGATGACGGCACGATGAGTTTTCGCGCCTGGGCGCCAGGCAATGAGCTGGAAGAGCGCCCGTTCGGCCTGCTCGAACCGACTGCCGACACACCAATCGTCACTCCGACGCTGATCCTCGCTCCACTACTTGGGTTTGACCGCCACGGGAACCGCCTGGGCTATGGTCAGGGTCATTATGACCGCGCCATCAGCCGGTTGCGCGAGACGGGCCGGGTGTTCATTTGCGGGCTTGCCTATCACGGCCAGGAATGCGACGCCCTGCCCGCCGAAGCACACGATATCCCCCTGGACTGGGTGGTCACCGAGCGAGGCTCCATCCCGATCTTCATGATGCGCACCTTCGCCAGGACGAGTGACTAGGCCACGCTGGTCAAAGCCTGGATTATGCGGATAGATGTGTGAAACGCACATGCCAGCCATGTCCGCATACGTACTGATTGCAAAGTCGGACAGTTCGGGCAAGGATCGCGGGGGAAGAGGAGAGAGACATGGGCTTGACGCGCCCGCCACGTGCCGTGACGATTGACGACGTTGCCGACAAGGCAGGTGTGTCGGCAAAGACTGTGTCCCGGGTGCTCAACAATGAGCCGAATGTCCGCCCGGCCAAGCGTGAACTCGTCCTCAAGGCCTCGCGTGAGCTGGGCTATCGCCCCAATCCGGCGGCGCGCAGCCTCGCCGGGTCGCGCTCTTTCCTGCTGGCCCACCTGCATGACAATCCTGTGCCGGAATATGTCTCGGCGGTGAATGAAGGCATCTATGATGCCTGCCGGGCCAATGGCTATTTCCTGCTGCCTGAACGGGTTGATCGTGACAAGCCGGACCGACTGCAACGCTTGCAGACCTTCCTTCTGGCGTCGCGCGCCGATGGTGTCATCCTGTCGCCCCCGCTTTGTGATGACGAGGAAATCGTTGCGCTGCTCAAGGACACAAAGACCCCCTATGCCAGCCTGTCCCCGGCCCGCCAGCCCAAGGATACACCGGTCATGCGCCATGATGACCATAAGGCCGCAAGGGTGCTGGTCGAGCTGTTGATTTCGCTCGGCCATGAACGGATCGCGATGATTACCGGCCCGGAAGGCCATACCGCCTCGACCAGGCGTTCCTCTGGGTTCCTAGAAACCATGCGGGAAGCCGGCCTGCCGGTCGATGACAGCCTGGTTATCGAGGGCGATTACTCGATCCGCGCCGGCATCGAGGCGACCCAGAAACTGTTGACCGTCAGCCCCCGCCCGACAGCGATTTTTGCCGCCAATGATGACATGGCCGTTGGCGCGATGACGGTGTTGATGGCGTCCGGGCTGAAAATCCCTGAAGACATCTCGATTGTCGGCCATGACGACACCCGCCTGGCCTCGGCCATCTGGCCCGCGCTGACGACCATTCGCCAGCCCGTCTACGAGATGGCCTCACGCGCAGCAGAGCGCTTGATGACACCTGAAGACACGCCACTGGAAGAGATTTTCGAGTTCGAACTCATCGTTCGCGACTCCACCGGACCGGCCCCGAAATAGAACGCAGTTGCCCGCTTGAGAGGGGATAATCTTCGCGCTACCGAACAGGTTCAGCAATACGGAGATTTACATGCGTTTGATGATGTCGGCTTCGGCCCTGGCGGGCCTTCTGGCCGCTTGCAGTACAGCCCTTTCCCCTTCTACCGGAGACGACGCCGTGGCTCTCGAAACCCCATCATTAACACCGCAGGTCGAAACCTCCCAGCCCATCACGGATGAAGACCCGTTCCTGTGGCTTGAAGAGGTCGAGGGCGACCAGGCCCTGGCCTGGGTTCGCAGCCAGAACGCGCGCTCGCTCGGCGAGCTGGAAAGCCGCCCCGACTATGCCGACAACCTCGCCAAGGCCACGGCCATTGCCACCTCGGACGAGCGCATTGCCTACGGCACGATCCGCGATGGCTATGTCTACAATTTCTGGCAGGATGAGACGAACACGCGCGGCCTGTGGCGCCGCACCAGCCAGGCGAGTTACGAAACCGCCGCGCCGGATTGGGAAATCGTCCTCGATTTCGACCAGTTGTCCGCCGAAGAAGACCAGAACTGGGTCTACAAGGGGGCCGACTGTTTTCGCCCGAAGGGGGCTGATCGCACGCTGTGCATGGTCTCCCTGTCCAACGGCGGCAAGGACGCCATTATCAAGCGCGAATTTGACCTTGAGACGAAGACATTCGTCGAAGGCGGCTTCGTAACGGCTGAAGCCAAGCAAGGCACCGCCTGGATTGACCAGGACACAATGCTGGTGGCGACAGACTGGGGCGGCGATGGCAGCACGCTGACCAGCTCGGGCTATCCATCCCAGGTCAAGCTGTGGAAACGTGGCCAGGCCCTAGAAGACGCGGCGCTGGTCTATTCCGGGGACGCGAGCCATGTGGGCGTCTGGCCGTGGTCGGTCGAGCGGGCAGACGGCACAGTTATTTATGGCGCGGTCGAGGCCGATACCTTCTTCACCAGCCAGTATTGGTTGCTCAGCGGTGAAACGCCGGTGCAGTTCCCGATCCCGGCAAAGTCCAGCCTCGGTAGCGAGTACAAGGGCTGGCAATTCGTCACCCTGCAGGAAGACTGGGATGTCGCCTGGTCCTGTGAGGCGTCCGACGCGTGCGAACCGCGCCTGGCCTCTTTCCAGAGCGGTGACCTGGTCGCCTTCCGCCTGCAGGACTTCATCGACACCGGCAAGCTGTCTGACGTGCAACTGGTGTTTCGGGCCAATGACCGCCAGGCCGTCAATGGCGTTTCCGTGGCTAAGGGGACGGCCCTCTTGTCAATCAATGACAATGTCGCCAGCAAGATCCTGAAGCTCGATTATGATGGAGACACCTGGACCACCAGCGAGATTGCCCTG
>CBDUKI010000121.1:0-8088 GCA_965367765.1 uncultured Henriciella sp. | reverse complement strand
ACTTCTCGAGCTGGCCAGCCCAGCGCTTGATCTGACGCTCGATGTAGCCCTCGCGTCGACCGAGGTCGCCCAGGCCGACCGCGTCGACGTCGACGGCGTGGATGCGGGCCAGCACCTCGATGAGCGAGGCGCCGGCCGCCCGGCGCTGGTCACCTATCTGATGGCGGGTGACCCGGACCTTGAAGCCTCTTATGAGGCCATGTGCGCCCTGCGCGACAATGGCGCCGATATCATCGAGCTGGGCGCCCCATTTACCGATCCCATGGCCGATGGCCCGGCTATCCAGAAGGCAGCCCTGCGGGCGCTGGCCCACCATACAACGCTGCAAGATGTGTTGGCCCTGGCCAAGCGGTTTCGTGCTGATGACCAGGATACGCCGCTGATCATCATGGGTTATGCCAACCCTGTTTTCCGCATGGGGTATGAAGCTTTTGCTGCTGCGGCCGCAGATGCCGGTGTCGATGGCACGATCATCGTTGATCTGCCGCCAGAAGAGGATGAGGCGTTGCGCGCGGCCTATGCGGACCATGACCTGTCAGTGATTCGCCTCGCTACGCCGACAACGCATGAAGCCCGCATGGCCAAGGTCGCTGAAGGCGCGAGTGGCTTCCTCTACTATGTTGCTGTGGCAGGCGTCACCGGGTCAGGATCAGCCGATCCTGAAGACATCCGTGCCGGTGTCGACATGGCCAGACGCATATCAGGGCTTCCAGTTTGCGTCGGTTTCGGTATCAGGACGGGCGAGCAGGCTGCCCGCATGGCGAATATCGCCGATGGGGTTGTCGTAGGGTCCGCTTTGGTGGAACATGCAAGACTTGCCAGTGAGGGCGGCGCACCGCATCTTACGGCTGAAAACATGGGCCAGCTGGCCCGCGAGTTGAGTTTGGCGCTTCAGGGGACGGCGCACGCCGAATAGGCTGAATAGGAGTCGCAGAGCGATGAACTGGCTGACCAACTTCCGAACCCCGGGTCTGAAAGGCCTGTTGGGCAATAAAAAGGACACACCGGACAATCTCTGGGTCAAGTGCCCGGCCTCTGGTGAACTGGTCTACCGTTCGGACCTTGAGGAAAGTCACTATGTCACCCCGGCCGGGGCGCATCTGCGGATTTCACCGCGTCGGCGCTTCCGTATTTTCTTCGATCATGAGCGGTGGGAGCCGATCCCGTTGCCGCCCGTGCCTGCCGATCCGTTGAAATTCAAGGACGACAAGGCTTACCCGTCACGTATCAAGGGGGCCAAGGCCAAGATCGCCAAACGGGAGAAGGAAGAGGCACCCGATGCGGGTTCAGTCGCACCGATCGCTCAGGATGATTGCATGGCCGCCGCTTTCGGCAAGGTCAACGGTCTGCCAACCGTGGTACTGGTCCAGGACTTTGCTTTCATGGGCGGGTCGCTCGGCATGGCCGCTGGCGAGGCGTTCATCGCGGCTGCCCAGATGGCTGTTGCGCGTAAAGCCGCCTTTGTTGTTTGTACAGCCTCAGGCGGTGCTCGCATGCAAGAAGGCACGCTGTCACTGATGCAGATGCCGCGTACGACCCTGGCGATCCAGGAAGTAAAGGATGCAGGGCTGCCATATATCGTCGTGCTCTGCGACCCGACTTCGGGGGGTGTGTCCGCATCATATGCCATGCTGGGCGACATCCATATTGCAGAACCCGGCGCGATGATTGCCTTCTCTGGCCCGCGCGTGATCGAGCAGACTATTCGTGAAAAGTTGCCGGAGGGGTTCCAGCGGTCTGAATTCCTGCGCGAGAAGGGCCAGGTCGACATCGTGGCCGATCGCCGCGAACTGAAGGCGACACTCGCTCGCGTCCTCGGCCATTTGATGCCGCAGCGGGCAGCAGGCGCGAAAGACGCGGGGGACCTCCCGGTCAAACCGCCTTTGGCCGATGCGCCTACCCCAGCTCCCAAAGGATAGACTTTGAGTTACAATAATCCTGCCGTTGCAGCTTCGCTGAAACGGTTCGAGGGGGGCTACCCTGAAACAATTGAACTTTCGCTCGGGCGGATCAAGGCTGTACTCGAGACGATGGGTCGCCCGCAGGACAAGTTGCCGCCAGTCATTCATGTGGCCGGTACGAACGGCAAGGGATCAACCTGCGCCTATTTGCGGGCCATGTCCGAAGCGGCGGGAAAGCGTGTCCATGTCTTCACATCGCCGCATCTGGTCCGGTTCAATGAACGTGTTCGCCTCGCAGGCAGCCTGATTGATGATACATATTTGATAAGCTGTCTCGACCGTACCTTTGAAGCGCTCGGTGGACGTGAAATCACACATTTCGAGGCGACCACGGCGGCGGCCTTGCTCGCTTTCAGCGAGACTGAGGCCGACCTTTTGGTGCTGGAAGTGGGCCTTGGTGGTCGTTTTGATGCCACCAATGTGATCGAACACCCCTGCTTGAGCGTTATCACGCCGGTCGACTATGACCACAAACAGTTTCTCGGCACCGATCTGGCCAAGATCGCCGGAGAGAAAGCCGGTATCATCAAGCCCGGGCGTCCAGTCGTATCGGCAATCCAGTCACGGGTCTGCGGTGATGTGATCATTGCGGAAGCTGAAAGGTTGCAGGCACCTTATGTCGGCCTGTCTATTGAAGACCTTGAATTTGTACCAGAAAGTGTGGCCCTGCCTGGCACCCACCAGCGCTACAACGCGGCCTTGGCGGGCCTGGCCCTTCGACGCCAGGAGGCGTTTGAAATCTTGCCCGATGCGATCTGGAAGGGTGCCCGGACCGCGACTTGGCCAGCCCGGATGCAGCACCTGAAAGATGGCCCGCTAACCCGCAAGGTGCCGGGCTGCGAGGTCTGGCTGGATGGTGGTCACAATCCTCATGCTGGTGCAGCCGTTGCCGAACTGTTGCGCCAAATGGGTGGCACGACGGTCCTGGTATCGGCCATGATGGCCTCGAAAGACCATGCCAGTTTCTTCCGCGAATTTCGCGACGTAGTGCTGGCCGTCCACACCACTCCGAATGCGCCCGGCCATGCCGGTGCGCCACCTGAAGACCTGGCAGAAGCTGCGCGCACGGTGATCACCGATACCCATGCGCATGCATCGCTTGACGCGGCCTTGTCGGCGGCAGCCCGGCACAAGGCTGATCGCATCCTGATCTGTGGGTCGCTCTACCTTGCAGGCGATGTATTGGCTGCCAATGACGAGGTGCCCGCCTAGGCGTTCTTGATACTCATGCCACCGTCGACCGGGATAATGGCCCCGTTCAGGTAAGATGCGGCTGGCAGGCAGAGAGACAGGGTGATATTGGCAACTTCCTCGGGGATTCCGTAGCGGCGCAATGGTACCCGGCGCTTGGCATAGATTTCCTTATGCTCATCTGGAATACCGTCTGTAATGCCGGTTATGATCGGGCCGGGGCAGATACAATTGCAGGTGATCCCGTCGCGGCCAAGATCGACTGCCATGGCGCGGGTCAGGCCGATGACGCCGTGCTTTGCAGCAACATAGGGGCCGTTTCCAGGTGTTGCGCCCAGCCCTTCGGTCGAGGCGATGTTGACGATGCGCCCGCCTTCAGACGATTCAAGCAGATGTGGCAGTGCTGCGCGGATCAGGCGTTGGTGTGCCGAAAGCATGACATCAATACTGGTTGTCCAGACGTCTTCGTAACTGTCTTCCGAGGGATGGGTCTGACGGGCGAACCCGGCATTATTGATCAGAATGTCCAGCCCACCAAAGGCCGCCACGGTGTCAGTAACGCTGGCCTTCAACTCGTCCGCATTGGCCACGTCCAGCTGACGCGCCTGTACATTTTCGTACCCGGCGGCACGGATTTCTTCCACCACGGCTTCGACGCCCTCGCCATTCAGATCAGTGGCCATGACATTGGCACCTTCGCTGGCAAACAGGTGAGCGGTGGCGCGGCCCATACCGCTGGCAGCGCCAGTGATCAGCAGGGTCTTTCCGGCAACGGACCGGTTAAGCGGTTTATAGGGCAGCATGGCAATTCTCCAGTTTCTGTCGTCACCATAAGTTGCCACTGCCATAAAAAAAGCCCCGCCGTAGGGCGAGGCTTCAAGAAAAGATTCGTCACCGATCAGGTATGTTCCTTGATCCATTCAGTGATGCGCTGCTTGGACATTGCCCCGGTCTGCGCCTGGATCATCTTGCCGTCCTTGAACATCATCAGCGTTGGCAGCCCACGCACACCAAACCGAGAGCCCGACATTGGATTGTCGTCGACATTGATCTTGGCGATCCGAACCGTGCCGCTCATTTCCTCGGCAACTGCATCCAGGTGCGGAGCCATCTGCTTGCACGGGCCACACCATTCGGCCCAGAAATCGACAATGACCGGTACGTCGCCGGCAATCGCCTCGTCAAAATTATCGTCAGTAATATGTTCCGTGGCCATGTCTGGCTCCTTTGATTCTCTATGAGCGCATAAGATAGGGACTCTTTTTGCGGGTCAAACTCAAGTTGGGAGACGGTTTAGGGATTCTGACAGGAGGGCATCTGGCAGGGGGATAAGGACCGGGCCATCTGTGTAAAGCAGTGTGCAGTTCACCTGATGGGTATTGCCAGGGTAAAGTTGCCGCAGGACAGCCCGGTAGGCCGCCATCTGGACGATATAGGACAGGTCCACCCCGTCTGCCGATTTTGGCGCCGGACGGTCCGTCTTGTAGTCAATGATCTCGACCCGGCCCGGTGTGATGATCAGCCGATCAACCCGGCCGTTGATCATCTGCCCATTGGGCAGCGTGCCGACAATCGCGGCTTCATTGCGCCCGCCCGGCGCGAAGATATGTGCGAAATCGGGATGGTCCAGGGTCTGGAAGGTTACCTCGTACATTTCCATCTGATCAGCCGCGCTGAGATCCGGCGCGCGCTGCAGGAAACGCCGAGCATAATCGGCCCGCACGGGCAGGGGGAGGTTGGGCAGATTCTGCAACAGGGCGTGGATCAGGCGACCGCGTTGCAAAGCTGCCCGCCGATCAGCCCCGAACGGAGCACTGACCGGCGCCTTGTCGGCCAGTAGGCGGCTGGGGGCGGACAGGCGCGCCGCGACGGGCGCATCAGGCACGCGCAGCCGCGCCCACTCTGGTAGGTCTGGTGCAACCGAACGACTGGCCTCTTCGCCTGGCCGCAGCGGACTTTCAGCACCATAGGTCCGTGTGGTGCCAGGCTCATCAGTGTCCCCGACCAAGGCGGTCATGGCCAACTCGCACCAGCGATACCAGGACGATGTGTCGTAACCATCCCGCTTTGAGTTTTGCTTGTTACCAGAACCGGCAATGATCAGGCGGTCAGAGGCTCGCGTCAGGGCGACGTAGAGCAGGCGGCGTGACTCACGTTCGCCCGCCTGGTTCTTCAGCTCGCGTAATTGTGTCGTCACAGCGCAATCATGCCCGGAAGACGGCGAATAGATCGGCGTCCCGTCGGGTGACACGAACAGGCTTGTCCCTGTCTTGCGGGTTGCGCTGGTCGTGTCAGGCAGGATGACGACCGGGGCCTGAAGGCCTTTGGCGCCGTGCACCGTCATCACCCGGATGGCACCGTTCGGCTCGCCCAGTTCACGCTTGATCTCGCTGTCATCCCCTTCGATTTCGGCAAGGAAGGCCTGCAGGCTTCTCGGCTCGCCCATGTCGTGGCCAAGGGCGCGCGACAAGAGGGCACGAACGGGGTCACGTACGGGTTCACCCAGGCGCTGAATCAGCCGGTCCCAGCCGGTCAATCCATCCTCCAGGCGTGAATTCAGTGTAT
The DNA here is from genome assembly GCA_965367765.1 of uncultured Henriciella sp. Lineage (GTDB taxonomy): Bacteria > Pseudomonadota > Alphaproteobacteria > Caulobacterales > Hyphomonadaceae > Henriciella. Next base: position 2,371 of record CBDUKI010000121.1, on the reverse strand, counting down.
AATTCAAAAATTCAAATGCGGGGATATTGCGGTTTTTGAGCGCCGACGAACATAGGAAGCGCGCCGGATCAAACACCGATCCGGGTATGATCTGCAACCGATCCCATAGGGAAATGCCGGGTTTGCGATCATGCGCCAGCACGAACAGGTGATTGTCGTCATCAGTCAGGCCGCAAAACGGCCCGCGCAGGATTTCCGCCAAGGTGAGGTCGTCATCCGGCTGCAGGGCAAACCGGATCAGGTTGAGACAGTCCTGTACGCCAATATTGTCGAGCAGCTTGAGCCGGTCAGCCCCGGCCACGCGCAGGTCTTGCGCCTTCAGGCTGTCGATCAGGGCATCGAACAATTCATTGCGCCGTTGAACCAGGATGAGCACGTCTTCCGGGCGGATCGCGTGGCGGCTCCACGCGCCGTTACTATCCTCTCGCCAGATGGTTTCGCCGCGATCAATCATCTCACGCACGGCGCGGGCAATATGGGTGGCAAGGCGACGGCGCGGGGCATCCTCGGCCAGGTGGTCCGTCGGTGTCGTCCAGTGATTGGTCGAGGCGTCGCCCGGCAAGGCCAGTTCGACCGGCCAGAGATCGACCCGGCCCGGCTGGTTGGCGCGTCGGGCCTGGTGCGCCACCAGGTCTGCATCAACAGGCGGCAACGGATCGGTCGCCGCATCGTTTAGCGGCACGTGCGCACGGACCGTGTCGACAAAGGTCAGGATTTGCGGGCTGGAGCGGAAGGACATGGCCATTTCAGGTCGATTGACCGCCCTGCCCTGCGCTTCGGCCACAGGTTCCTCGCGGCGCATGAAGTCCTGCTTTTGGGCGGCGAAATACTGCTCGTCCGCCCCCTGGAAGGAATAGATCGACTGTTTCGGGTCGCCAACTACGAACTGGGTCCTTGGCTCGATGGCGCGTTCCTGGCCAAGGCCATCCTGGAACTCGCGCACCAGTTGGGTGATGACAGTCCACTGCTCCGGGCTGGTATCCTGAGCTTCGTCAAGCAGCAGGTGGGTCAGTCCGCCATCCAGCTTGTAAAGCACCCACTGGGCTGCGCCGGACCGCGTCAATAGATCAGAGGTAAACGCGATCAGGTCATCGAAATCGAGCGCAGCGCGCAGCCTCTTGGCCTCTTCATAGGCTTCAACCATGGGCAGGCCGATGGTCATCAGCGCCCGCGTATTCTCGCAGGCCTGTGCCGCAGCGAGGGCGATCTGGACAGCTTTCATGCGTGTCACTTCGCGCCCCTCTGCCTGGCCTTCCTTGCGGGTGAACAGGTCCGCCACCACCCCATTGTCAGGCGGGGCCTTGGTGAATGGGTTGGATCTGCCCGACCAGTCATGTTTCGAACCCGCAATCGTGGTCAGATAGGTCGCATAGCGCTGCGCTGGGTCTGCATGGCCAAGAACCTCAATCAAGCCGAGGCGCAATTTATCGTCGTTCACGCCGCGCTTCGGCAGGGCATCCAGTTCGGCGATTGCGGCCTGTATGTCGTCACTCGGGAAATCCGCTCCCATGGCCTGTTCGAGAATTTCGGCTGGCAATTCATCCGGGGCGTTCGCGGCGGCGCGTATTCGTGTGGCCATGTCTTCGCGCTCGCCAAGGGAACGGGCAAATCGGGTGACGGCTTGGCGTTGGAATTTCAGCGCGTCCAAAGCCACCCCGACACCGTGGCCGCCAGCCACACGCGACAGGATCGCTAGCTCTTGCGGGTGAAGCTCGGCGGCTTCTTCAAGGCGTGCGGCGAGAATGTCAGCCCATAATTCATTGGCCTCCTTGTCCTCGATCTCGGTAAAGCCCGGCGAAACCCCGGCCTCAAGCGGGAAGCGTCGCAACACCCGGGCGCAGAAGGCATGGATAGTCTCAATGCGCAGCCCACCCGGCGTTTCAAGCGCGCGGGCAAACAGCGAACGGGCCTGTTTCAGCGCCTCATCGGGATAGTCCTCAGGCGCGCGCCCTTCCAGCTGCGCCAATTCCCCGCGAAGTTTGTCATCATCGCAGATCGACCAGTCGCCAAGGCGCTTGAACAGACGAGTGAGCATTTCATTGGCGGCGGCCTTGGTATAGGTCACACACAGAATTGAGTTGGGTGGTGCGCCGGGTCGCCCATCTGGCCGGTTGAGCAGCAGGCGGGCCACCCGGTCGATGAGCACCCGTGTCTTGCCTGAGCCAGCATTGGCCTCCACCCAGGTTGACAGGGCCGGATTGGCGGCATCGGCCTGGGCCTTCAGGGCGGCTTTGAACTCTGCGCTGTCGGGTGATCGGATCGGGCCAAACTCAGCCATCAGTCTTGCACCTCGTCATAGGTCGCCAGGCTCGTCCATTCATCCCGGCGGGCGAGGCGGGTATAATCTGATGGGTAGGTGACGCGTTCGGGC
>CBDUKI010000120.1:0-8094 GCA_965367765.1 uncultured Henriciella sp. | reverse complement strand
TTTCACCTCGGCCGGGCCGCGATGCCAAAGATATTGCATGATCGCTATTTCGAGCGGCCCCAAGGCCATTTTCGGAGTGCGCACTGACATTCTGGTATCCTCTGGTGCGAAATACCAAACTCGAGCGTATTTTCAGACAGATAGCCTGTCAACGAAACGCACCAGTCTGCCAGCGCCATGCGAATCCATAATTACCGCCTCTGCCTGGTAGCCCTCACGATAGAACAGCTTCATGGTCGTGATGAACTCCCCTGCCAGTGAGGTTGTGCGATCAATCACGAACAGCGCCGCCCCTGCCTCACACTCCAGAGCGCTCGCGACATCCTTGCTGGCAGCAACCGCCGTAAACGACACATCGCCATCCGAAAAAGGCACCGTCTGAACCAACCATTCATTCGCGCTGATCTCGTCCAGCGGGGCTTTCTTGATCTGCGGCACGGCCTGTAGATTGACCCAGCGCGATTCAAACGCAAAAGGCCGGCCATCGGCAAGATGCACGGTGTCCAGCTGTAGCGCCTTGACGCCATCACCCAGGCCAAGCCGCGTGCGAACAGAAAGCGGCGGCACTTTTTCAACCTTGCGCAGGACCTGATGCCTGTAATGCCCGCCAAAGGCTTCAATCTGTTCGCGCACGATCGGGATATCAAACTTGGCTTGTCTGACCGGCATGTTGGAGACGCGGGTGCCGCCCTTGCGCTTGCGCACCACCAGGCCATCCTTGGCAAGCCCCTGGAGGGCCCGGTTTATGGTCGTTCGGGCACACCCATACTCGTCCGCGAGAGCGGCCTCACCCGGGATAAGCTCGCCAAGCCCCCATTCGCCCTTTTGGATTCGATCGAGGATGGAGTCTCGAATGGCCTGATGAGTAACGGTGCTCATAATACTCCCCGCAGACGTACGTTCAGGCGCGAATATGCCGCCTGGATCGTATCACGATGGATATGTCGTCCGTTCTTGACCATATGGCGACCCGCCGACCAGACATCCGTAACAATCTCGTCCGAACCCGCGAATATCCAGGCATCAAGGACAGCGTCCTCACGCAGGGCTGCAATTTCAGGGGCGCCATCATCAAGCGCCAGAAGATCGGCGAGTGCCCCGATTTCAATACCCCCTGAATTGCGTCGCAAGGCGCGGCTTGAACCCTTAACAGCATGTTCATACAAGCATCGGCCATTGGACCATGTTTCGTCATCTGTCAAAATTGTCCGTCGCTTGTCGCGCAGGCGTTGCGTGTATTCGAGCGTGCGCAACTCTTCCGTGAGACGGATCCGGACATTCGAATCAGACCCGATCCCAAACGCGCCACCGGCCTGCAGATAGCGCAGGCCATCAAATATACCATCACCAAGATTCGCTTCGGTAATCGGACACAGCCCCGCCACGGCCCCAGATCGCGCGAGGTCTGTCGTCTCGTCTGGTAGCATCTGGGTCGCATGGATCAGACACCAGCGTTCATCAACTCCCATATTGTCGAGCAGCCAACGAACCGGCCTGGCACCCAAAGCCGCAACGATTTCATCCACTTCGCCGGTTTGCTCTGCCGCATGGATATGGATCGGCACTTCAGGACACAACGCGATGGCCTGGCGCAGATCCGCCACCGAGACGGCGCGCAGGGAATGCGGCGCTATGCCGAGACGGACATCGTCTGGCGCAGCGTCCAACTGAGCCTGCACAGCAGACAGAATGTCATTATATTGCTCTAACGTGCATCCAAAACGGAGTTGCCCGCCGCTCAAAGCACGCCCATCAGCGCCCCCCTGAGCGTAAAGGACCGGCAAATGTGTGTAGCCAATGCCCGTAAGGCTTGCCGCCTGCAGATGCCTCAATGAGGTTTCGGCAATATTCTCATAGGCATGTCCGCCTGGGGCATGATGCAAATAGTGAAACTCGGCCTGTGCAGCATAGCCTGCTTCCAGCATCTCCATTTGCACCAGCGCCGCAATCACCTCAATGTCATCCGGCGACAGCAAGTCCAGGAACTTGTACATCACCTGTCGCCAGGTCCAGAAATCGTCAAAGGCATTCGGGCCGCGCCGTTCGGCCAGTCCAGCCATGGCTCGCTGAAAGCTGTGGCTATGGACATTTGACATCGCCGGAAGCAGCACCCCGACCGAATAATCATACACGCCATCACATGCAGAGATGTCGGCAATATTGCCCATATCGTCTATTGTCACCTTAGTTTTGTGACGCCAGCCAGATACTGTTAAAATTTGATCAGCAGAAATTTTCATCATTGTCGTGTGTTGCGCAAAAAAATATTATGTGTGTACATATAACCATGTTGTTCGCAGCAAGCAAGATTCATGACCAGCCTTCAATTCTATAAAAATTGCACGATTGCCACCATGACACACGATCAGCCAGATTACGGCTTGATCAGTGATGCTGCCTTCCTGGTGGAAGATGGCCGAATTGCCTGGGTTGGCCCGGCCCACCAGGCGCCTTCCGGGCTGCAAGACGTCCAGACGCTATCCCTTGAAGGGCGCTTGGTCACGCCAGCCCTCATCGACTGTCACACCCATCTCGTCTTCGGCGGGAACCGCGCCAGCGAGTTCGAAATGCGCCAGAATGGGGCCACCTATGAGCAGATTTCAAACCGTGGCGGCGGCATCAAATCAACGGTCGCAGCAACCCGCGCGGCAAGTTTCGATGAGCTGGTCACGACAGCCCTGAGGCGGCTGGATTGCCTCATCCGCGAAGGCGTCGCCGTCGTCGAGGTAAAATCCGGCTACGGCCTGACGATTGAAGATGAAATCAGGCTGCTGCGTGTCGCCCGCCGCCTTGAACAGTTGCGCCCTGTGAAGATCATGACAACCTGGCTCGCCGCACATGCCGTTCCAGCGGACTATTTGGGCAGGCCTGACGCTTATATCGATGAGGTCGCGATCCCGGGGCTGGAACAAGCCGCGCAAGAAAAGCTCGTGGATGCTGTTGACGGCTTCTGCGAAACCATCGCGTTCACGCCAGCGCAAATCGACCGTGTCTTCCAGGCTGCCCGAGCACTTGATCTGCCGGTCAAGTTGCATGCCGAGCAATTGACAGATCAAGGCGGTGCACGGCTTGCCGCCGGGTACTCCGCCCTGTCCGCTGATCACCTCGAATTCCTCCCCGAATCAGACGCGGCCGTTCTCGCCGCATCCGGCACAGTGGCTGTACTGCTGCCTGGGGCTTTCTACACGTTGAAGGAAACCAAGACGCCGCCAGTCGAAGCGTTTCGTGCCGCAGGGGTCGATATGGCCGTTGCGACAGACTGTAATCCTGGCACCTCTCCGCTGTCTTCACTTCTCACGGCCATGAATCTGGCCTGTATCCAGTTTTCACTCACGCCCGAAGAAGCCCTGGCCGGGACAACCCGGCATGCTGCGAAAGCATTGGGCCTGTCAGGGGATTATGGTGAGATCACCGAAGGGGCGCTCGCCGAGCTCGCCGTCTGGAATGTCGAACATCCAGCAGAACTTTCCTACTGGGTCGGCGGCAACCCGCTTTACCAACGCATCATGCAGCAGGACTGAGCACATGCTTCAACTTGTACCCGGTCAGGTTTCATTGGCCCAACTTGAGTCAATCTATCGCGATGGCACCGCATTTCAGTTCGATGACGCCACCTATGACATCATCGCGAAATCATCCGCGACCCTCTCGCGGCGTATCAGTGATGGCGATACCATATACGGCGTGAACACTGGCTTCGGCAAACTCGCCTCCGTGCGGATTGATGCCGATAAGCTGGCGGATCTGCAGAAGAACCTGGTCCTCTCCCACGCAGCGGGGATCGGTGCGGCTCTGCCGGAAGATGTTGTCCGCCTGATGATGGTTTTGAAGTGTATTTCACTTGGTCGCGGCGCGTCCGGCGTCCGGCCTGTCCTGGTTGAAACCCTGCACAAGTTCGTCCAGGCCGGGATCATCCCTGTGGTGCCTGCACAAGGCTCAGTCGGCGCGTCCGGCGATCTTGCGCCCCTCGCCCACCTCGCTGCCGCCCTGATTGGCGAAGGCGAGGTTTTCTATCGCGGCACACGAATGGCCTCCGGCAAAGCGCTCCAGCAGGCTGGGGTTTCACCTGTTGAGCTTCAGGCCAAGGAAGGCCTCGCCCTTCTGAATGGTACGCAGGCCTCTACGGCTCTCGCCCTGGCGGGTCTGTTCGACGCCTGGAACCTGGCCATCTGTTCCCTGACCAGCGCCGCATTGTCGATTGATGCCGCCATGGGCTCTAGCGCGCCATTCCATGACGAGATTCACCAGTTGCGCGGCCATCGTGGACAAATCGACAGTGCACAACGCCTGCGCGAACTGCTTGAAGGTTCCGAGATTCGCAACAGTCACATCACCGGTGACGAGCGGGTGCAGGACCCCTATTGCCTGCGATGCGCGCCGCAGGTCATCGGGGCGTGTCTTGACCAATTGCGTCATGCGGCCAGCGTGCTGCAAACAGAGGCAAATGCCGCAACCGATAATCCGCTTGTCCTGTCTGACGACGAGATTGTGTCCGGCGGTAATTTCCATGCGGAACCTGTTGCCCTGGCGGCCGACCAGATCGCCATCGCGATTTCCGAGATTGGCGCCATTTCCCAGCGCCGCATCGCCATGCTGGTCGATCCCAGCCTGAGCTTTGGCCTGCCAGCATTCCTCGCGCCAAACCCCGGGCTGACCTCCGGCCTGATGATTGCCGAAGTGACCTCTGCCGCCTTGATGAGCGAGAACAAGTCCCTTTCAAATCCGAGGTCTGTTGATTCCACACCCACCTCTGCCAACCAGGAAGATCATGTCTCGATGGCCTGTCATGCCGCGCGGCGCCTGCTGGAAATGAATGCCAACCTGGCCGGCATCATCGGGATCGAAGCAATGTGCGGTGTGCAGGGCATCGAATGCCGCGCGCCGCTCAAGACCAGCACCGCTTTGGCGGGCGTGATCGAGACCATTCGCGGCCATATCGCACCATATCAGGACGACCGCATGGTGAGCGCCGACATAGAGGCGATGAAATCACTTATCCTGAAAGGTGATCTGCTGAACGAAGCCGCCTCATCACTCTCAGAAATCGTTCTGACGTCATGAAACCGGTGACCGTCATCCAGGGCCAGGGCATGATTGTTCTTGGCCAACCCCATTCAGGCACGCACGTGCCGCCATCGATCTTCGATGACCTCAATGACACCGGTAAGCAGCTGCTTGATACTGATTGGCATGTCCCGGAGCTGTATGACGGATTGGTGCCCGACGTCACAATCGTGCGCGCCAATTTCAGCCGCTATGTCATTGATGCCAACCGTGCGCCGGATGGGGCACAGCTCTATCCCGGCCAGAACGGGACGGACCTGGTGCCAACAAGCACGTTCGACGGCACACCAATCTGGCGAACCAATCCAACAGACGCAGACATCGCAAGCCGACTGGACACCTATCACCGGGCCTATCATGACGCCCTGGCATCGCAGCTCGAGAGAGTGAAACAGATGCACGGCAAGGCTGTGCTGTATGACTGCCACTCGATCCGCTCACAGATCCCGTTCCTATTCGATGACCGGTTGCCGGACCTCAATATCGGCACCAATAATGGGGCCACCTGCGCCCCGGTGATTTCCCAGGCGGTCTCAGCCGTTTGCGAGGCATCAGCGGACTATACGCATGTGGTCAACGGGCGCTTCAAGGGCGGCTGGACAACCCGTCACTATGGCCGCCCCGAAACAGGCGTGCACGCGATCCAGATGGAACTGGCCCAGGCCTGCTATCTCGCATCCGAAGTGCCCCCTTTCGCCTATTCGCCGACCAAGGCAAACGCGCTTCGCGCCCTACTCAAGACAATTCTGCTCGCCGTCGATGAAGCGGCGAGGACGTCCCTTTAATGGAGATTTGATGGACATGACGATCAAGAACCGACGTGACATTTCTAGCCCTACTGGACCGGAGCTCAACTGCCGATCTTGGACCACTGAAGCCCCTTTCCGAATGCTTCAGAACAACCTCGATCGCACCGTCGCTGAAAACCCTGACGAGCTGGTCGTTTATGGTGGTATCGGCCGTGCGGCGCGCAGCTGGGAAGATTTCGACCAGATCATCGCGACCCTGAAGACACTCGAAGAAAATCAGACACTGCTTGTCCAATCCGGCAAGCCGGTGGGCGTGTTCCAGACCCACAGCGAGGCCCCACGCGTGCTGATCGCCAATTCGAACCTCGTGCCGAAATGGGCCAATTGGGACCATTTCAATGAGCTCGATAAGAAAGGCCTGATGATGTACGGCCAGATGACCGCCGGGTCATGGATCTATATCGGCACCCAGGGGATTGTGCAGGGCACCTACGAAACCTTCGTCGAAGCGGGGCGCCAACATTATGACGGCAACTTGAAGGGGCGCTGGATCCTGACCGGCGGCCTTGGCGGCATGGGCGGCGCCCAACCACTGGCTGCCGTCATGGCCGGCGCTTGCTGCCTGGCTGTGGAATGCGATCCTGAGCGGATCGATTTCCGCCGACGCACCCGTTACCTCGATGCCAGCACCGACAACCTGGATGAAGCGCTTGCCCTGATCGACAAGTGGACCAAAGCCGGAGAAGCCAAATCGGTTGGCCTGTGCGGCAATGCCGCTGAAATCTTTCCCGAACTGGTGCGCAGGGGCATTCGCCCGGATCTGGTCACCGACCAAACCTCGGCCCACGACCCCATCAATGGTTACCTGCCAGCTGGCTGGACATTGTCGGAGTGGAAACAGAAGCAGGTGAGCGACCCCAAGTCTGTCGAGAAGGCTGCATGTGCATCAATGAGAGTTCAGGTCGAGGCCATGCTGGACTTCTGGAACGCTGGCATACCGACCCTCGATTATGGCAACAATATTCGCCAGGTCGCCTTTGATGAAGGTCTCGAAAACGCGTTCGACTTCCCCGGTTTCGTGCCGGCCTATATTCGCCCGCTATTCTGCCGGGGCGTCGGCCCGTTCCGCTGGGTTGCACTGTCCGGAGACCCTGAGGACATCTATAAGACGGACCAGAAGGTCAAAGAGCTCCTGCCCGATGATGCACACCTGCACAGATGGCTAGACATGGCGCGCGAGCGGATTGCCTTCCAGGGCCTACCCTCCCGCATCTGCTGGGTCGGCCTGGGTGATCGCGACCGACTTGGCCTCGCCTTCAACGAAATGGTCGCCAATGGCGAGTTGAAAGCCCCCGTCGTGATTGGCCGTGACCATCTCGACAGCGGTTCAGTCGCCAGTCCGAACCGGGAAACCGAAGCGATGAAGGACGGCTCGGATGCCGTGTCCGACTGGCCGCTTCTCAATGCCCTGTTGAACACCGCATCAGGAGCAACCTGGGTCAGCCTTCACCATGGTGGCGGCGTTGGCATGGGCTATTCCCAGCACGCCGGCATGGTGATCGTCGCTGACGGGACAGAGGACGCCGCCAATCGTCTTAAACGGGTGCTGTGGAATGATCCCGCAACAGGTGTGATGCGTCATGCCGATGCCGGGTATGACGAGGCCCTGGCGTGCGCGCGTGAGAAAGGGCTTCGACTGCCGGGGATCACAGGCTGATCCCTCTCGTCCTTAGTGTGACGTGACATTCACCATTGCCAGAATCGGCAGCCACATGGCGCGCACCCAATATCCCCAAGAGAGAGAAAACAAGGGAGCAACATGAGCAAGAAAATGTCTTTCCAGGTCCGTCAATGGCACAAATGGCTGTCGCTCGTCGTGGGTGTGCAAGTCCTGCTCTGGCTTGTGACCGGCGTCTACATGGTCATCGTGAACCTGGATTTCATTCACGGCGATCACCTCGTAAAGAACATGGCCGAACCGCTGCCTGCCAACTATCAGGCCAGCACAACATTCGACGATGTGCTGACACAGTTTCCCGATGCCAGCGAAATTGTCCTCACCATGTGGACGGGTGTGCCGGTGTATCGGGTTCAGTCTCCAAGTGGCAAGCATCTGGTGAATGCTGAAACGGGTGTCGAAATATCTCCGCTGGACGAAACAACCGCGGTTTCGGTTGCCCGTTATCACTATACACGCCAGGGCGAAGTTGTTTCCTCGACCCTGATCGCAAACAAGGAAGACTCACCAACCGAGCTTCAGTCCCGTGCCCTACCGCTCTGG